>CANPZR010000073.1 GCA_947589175.1 uncultured Lachnospiraceae bacterium
ATATTTTAACGCATTGGGGGCTGTATTTCATCCAATCGTATAAATTTAGTGCGAAAAGTTTTTATTCTTCAAAGCTGGTGATTATTATATTTGGGTAATATTTAACGCGAAAGAATTATAATGATTTGTTTTCATTTGCCGATATATATATTACCTGACTTTGGTATCAGACATTAAAAAATGGCGTTAACTCATTGAAAAGTAAAAGCTGTTGCAGTAGATTTGCAGCAGCTTTTACTTTTTAAAGTTTCAGATTTTACGGTTTAAGATGGAACGGACCTGCGTTTCTGTCAGGAAATAGTTTGTCAGCGGAAGGTTTAATTTTAAAGACAATTCATTGATGATATCGCTGGATGTTGCTGTGTTGATATATTTTGTCTCTGCTTTCGTAACCCGGAAATCTTTCAGGAAACGAAAAATCTCCGCTGTTGCATACTTATTTTCCAGTACCTTGAATTGAAAGAGACGCTCTAATAGTACTGTCAGATAACAGATTAAAAAATGTCCTTTTATAGTCTCTTCCTTCTGGCAAAATGCCGGCCTTGCATCCAGGTCGGATTTCATGATCTTAAAGGATTCTTCGATGCGCCAGAGGTTATGGTAGGTATTGTAAATGTCCTGATTGCTCATTTTGGTCTCCGAAGTTACCAGAAGGTTATAACCGGCAAATTTTATGTCTTTATCAATGGCATCCTGATTCATGTTTACGACGGCCTTCCCTCCTGTTTTGTCCGTGAAGCTTACATATTTTCCGGCTTCCCCATATTCCGCCCTTTTTGCGCCGGAAACCGTCAGTGACCTTGCTTTTTCTGACAGCCGGTGGATCTCATACCGTTTCTTTGCAGCCAGGGCGGGATTGTATGTGAGAAGGCGCTTCTCTGTCAGATGCACAATGAATTCTTTCCCGTCATGTTCCACTTTATAAGGGAATTTATCCACGCAGGATTTATATCGGTAGAGGAGCTTCCCTTTTTTGTCTTTGACATCTTTCCATCCGTCTTCCATCAATACCCATGTTTTTTCTGTTTCCGGAAGCCCTTTGACGGATTTTGAAAAAAGATACCCATCGCCGTTTTTTTTCGAAAAAGCGATATTTTGGGCACAGTTGAGGCCTTTGTCGGCGACATGGATGGTTTTTCCGGCGACATTGTTCTGCGTTTTGAGCCGGTCGATCACATCCCTAAGGACCGGCTTTTCCGATTCGTTTCCAGGGTACATTTTCATACCGATCGGGATCTGGTTGCTGTCCAGCAGAAGTCCCAGCCCGACGATTGGGTCCTTTTTGTTTTCTTTGCTGGGTCCTTTACGGCGGAAATCGTCTTCCCGGTCAATCTCGAAATAAAAGTTGGTGCAGTCAAAGTAGGATTTGGAAGTATCCAGGCCGAATGCCTTTTTCGTCTGGACTGTAAATATCTCGACGAATTTCTGGTAGTCATTCCCGATAAAGGATAACCCGTCAAGCAGCTGGTCATAAGAATAATGGACAGGCTCGTACAGGCTGGGAAGGACTTCATGGAAAGTGCGGAGCTTGCTGCAGGGGTTCACAGCCCTGGCAAAAATGAGGGAAGAGAGGAGTTCGTACAGGTCGAACTGAAAATCATGGGTGATCTTGAAATAATCCACATATTTTTTGATACGGAGCTTTTCCAGGATTGATTTGAGGGGGAAATAGCCCAGATAGAGGATCGGGGAAGTGTCGGAGATCTTCCGGACGCCCAGTTCAGCCCTTTCCCGGTTCAGGGCATCCACTTCCAGCTGGAAATGGGAGATAGGGTCAGCGAGGCCCTTTTCCAGCCAGGTCTCCACGGAGCCGAGGGATTTATAGCACCTGTGCGCGGTACCTTTTTTTTCGCTGCTGTAAAAGCTTTCGTCAATAGAGAGATAAGTACGCCCCTTGAGTTTTGTTTTTTTGAGATAAAAAGCCATAAGAACCACCTTTCAAAATATAACGCCACTAACGCCATTATTATAACACATAAAAATAAATTTTGCAAGTGTTTTGGGAAATAAAAAAAGCCCGGATATATGGGCGTTTGCAAGAGATATATGTAAATTTTGCTCCTAAAAAATATGGTGTTAACTACCAAAGACGGGCATTGGGGGCTGTATTTCATCCAATCGTATAAATTTAGTGCGAAAAGTTTTTATTCTTCAAAGCTGGTGATTATTATATTTGGGTAATATTTAACGCGAAAGAATTATAATGGTTTGTTTTCATTTGCCGATATATATATTATGGATGCATGGATAGCATTTTTTGTACAGGGAGGTATTAGAAATGGGAATTCAAGTAAATCTTACTGATAAAGAGCAGTATTTGTATGTTAAAGGAAAAGACAAAGAAGCTCGTTCTTTTATTGCATTTACAATTGGTGCATTTAGTTATATTACGGACATGAATATTAAGTCTGCAATTAGCATGAATGGAGAAGTTCACTGTATTCATATAGGTAAATATACATCTATAGGAAGTAATATTGAAATAATATTGGATATGAATCATGATTATAATTCTTTATATCAGGGAATTGTACCCGAACTTTCTTCCAACGAGGATTCACGAAGAAAATTAGGACAGATTTTAAAGAGGATTGTTCGTAAGGGACAGTTGCTTATTGGAAATGACGTATGGATTGGTGATTCTGTAATTATCCTTGGCGGAGTTCGGATTGGCGATGGAGCAGTAATTGCTGCGGGATCCGTGGTGGTAAAAGATGTTCCTCCTTACGCTGTGGTGGGCGGAAATCCGGCAAGGATTATCAAGTACCGCTTTCCTCTGGATGTTATTGAAAAGTTATGTAGAATTGAGTGGTGGAATTGGTCTGGGAAGCAAATTTCAGAGCGAAAAGAAGATATGATGGGAGAAGTTGCTGATTTTGCTGAAAAGTGGGATTGTTCTCCGATAAAATATAAAAAGAAAAGTGGCCTTTACATACAAAGACTTTCATATGAGATACCTTTAATTGTGCATTTTATGGATTTTGAAGATGAATATCCGGTTTATCCTGGTGTCATATCTGCTTTTTTGAATTATTATTCCGACATGGATGCTGAATTACTACTTTGTTATGATTTTGATGATGGCAACGCAAGGATGAAAATGGAGAAGTGTGTAGAAGAATTGCAAAAGCATCAAGAATTTGAGGCGCTTATTAATATATATGGAATATCTGATGAAGATGAGGAAAAAATTATCAGCGAGGCAGATGTATATGTGACGAATAGAGACATAAAGACAATGTCAAGAGTGGCTTTTTCAGATCATTATTGTGTGAAAATTGTTTCTGGAGTGGATATGCCAGTATTTTATTAATCTGATAGTAACTACAGAGATGAACGGATGACAGGATGTTTATGTACAGAAAAAAGAAAAATACAATCTGTTTATAAAGTTTTTTTCAGTTTGTCCGATATATAATATGTGAATGCATGGATGGCATTCTTGATTTGCATGGAGGCAGAGAAATGAAGAGAGTATTTTGCATCGAGGACTTATATTATATGATGACAGAGAAGCTGTGCTTACCGAGAGGTAGGCATGGCTTTTTGTGGTTATATATAAAATAGGCGAGTGCTGTAAATGCAAATCGGTACTGATTGCTTAGGTTTGGAGAGGCTTTCGATAGGATGTGCGTGCTGCGGACAATTTGCGGTATAGGAGGCGGGCATGGAGATTTCGGATTCTTATTTTGAGGACGAAGTGCGGGAGGGCTTTTTTGTGCCTAGCCTGATGAAACGCGCCTGGGCGGCACAGATTGAGATCCTGGAGGCCATTCGGACAATTTGTGAGAAGCATAATATTCGATATTTTGCTGAATGGGGGACATTGTTAGGTACTGTGCGGCACGGCGGATTCATTCCGTGGGATGACGACTTGGACATTTGTATGTTGAGGGAGGATTATGATCGATTCCGCGCCATAGCAGATGAGGAACTGCCGGAAGAGTGCTGGTTTATGGATTATCGATGGGATGATGACTTTGATCATTTGATTGGACGAATTATTAACTCGAAAGTGCTCATTCTGGAGGGAGAGCAGCTGGAAAAATACCATGGTTTTCCCTATGTGGCGGGGATTGACATCTTTTGGATGGATGATTTGCCAATCGATAAGGAAGAAGAGGAAGATTACCATAGACAAATTGATTTTCTGATTCGATTTATTTACGCTATGCGTTTGCATAAGTCTGGCGGAGTGACACTGGATGAAGAAAATCTGGAGCAGTACATCTGCCGGACGGAGGAAATGTTTGGCGTCCTGATTGATCGTAAGAAGCCTGTCAAGCAGCAGTTATATGCCATTCTGGAGAAAGTGGCTGCGCCGAAATATAAGAATAGTAATTCGAATGAGATTACGAATCTTCCTGTGTGGCGGGAAAGTCGCAATTATAGACTGCCTAAGAGGTGCTATTCAGAGTCTATAATGCTTCCCTTTGAAATGGTGGAAGTTCCTGTACCGGCAGGGTATGATGAACTGCTGGGGAGAAAGTATGGCGCTGGCTGGATGAAGTCAGTGCGCTCAGGTGGTTCCCATGATTATCCGGTCTACAGAGAACAGGAACAGAATCTAAAAAAAGAGGAGGCAGGTATCCTGTTCGAGTATGTTTATTCAGAACAGGAGAGACTGGAGGCAGAGGAGGCTAGACGGCGGAGAGAGGCAGAGTATGTGCCTTTATGGAAGCAGGTAGAAGATTTTTTTCCACTTTTTCAAGAAGCGCATGAAGCCATAGATCGGTGCCTGGAGATTGGAGATGGCACAGGGACTCTGGGGATTCTGGAGGAGTGCCAGAATGCAGCGGTGCAGTTGGGAACTTTGATTGAGATTGAGCGGGGAGAAGGGCACCCAACGGTGCATGTGCTTGAGCAGTATTGTGAGGATGTATACCGATTGCATGAGCAGATATATGGGGGAGAAAAAGGAGTAGTCTTAACAGGTTTACAGTGTTATGAGACACAACTGCGGGAGAGCGTGCGCATCCACTTGAAGGAGAAAAAAGAGGTTGTTTTTATTCCCTACAAAGTGGTGTTCTGGGAGACGATGGAGGCCCTGTGGCGGGCAATGTCAGAGGATGAAGAAATAGATGTTTCTGTCGTCCCAGCTCCTTATTATTACAAAAATGCTTTCGGGCATGTTAAACCGGAGGAAAAAAGACTGGAGACAGACTATCCAGAGGATGTTGTTTTGACATCGTATGAGGCATATTCCTTTGAGAAGCGACATCCAGATATGATTGTGATTCAGTGTCCCTATGATGAGTATAATTACGCGTTAACAATTCATCCGTTTTTTTATGCGAAGAATCTCAAGCAGTATACGAAACAACTGGTGTATATTGTGCCTTATATCATGGATGAGATTGGGCCGGGTGACAGTCGGGCCAGAGAGACGCTGAAATGCTTGTGCAATACACAGGGCGTGGTTCATGCGGATACGGTCGTGGTGCAGTCGGAGCAGATGAAAGAAGTCTATGTGGAATTGCTGACGGAGTTTGCAGGGAAGAATACTGAAAAAATGTGGCGGAAAAAAATCGTCGCATGGAAAAATAAGTGAGGCAGATGTCGGGTATCCGTCGGATTGATAAGTGTGGTGAAAGGCATGAACATAGCATTGATTTTATCCGGGGGAATCGGAACAAGACTTGGTTCTGATATTCCCAAGCAGTATATGGAAGTGGAAGGAAAGCCGGTGATTGCCTACTGTATGAAGACATTATTCAAGCACAAATGTGTGGATGCTGTTCATATTGTGGCAGATTTGACATGGCAGAAAAAAATCCGGGAATGGATGAAATTTGACAAAGAAATTTCATTATTTAGCGTGAAATTTCAAGGATTTTCTGAGCCAGGAAGAAATCGTCAGCTTTCGATACTGAACAGTTTGGAAAATATCCGGCAGTATGCGGAAGAAGCAGATTTGGTGATGATTCATGATGCGGCAAGACCGTTGCTCTCTGAAAAGCTGATTTCGGATTGTTTTGAGGCGGCATCAAGTTATGACGGCGTACTTCCGGTGATTCCCATGAAAGACACCATCTATGGAAGTTTAGATGGAAAAAGAATCACAGCTCTTTTAAAACGGGATGAACTCTTTGCCGGGCAGGCACCGGAGGTATTCCGATTGGGGAAGTATTACAAAGCCAATCAGAAACTCTTGCCAGAACAGATTTTAAAAATAAATGGTTCTGCGGAACCAGCAGTTCTGGCAGGGATGGATGTGGTAATGATTCCCGGTGACGATGGCAATTTTAAAATTACTACTAAAGAGGATATGGAGCGGTTCCAAAAGATTATAGAGGGACAGATAAAATGCAAAGGTGAATGAGAGTATAAATTAGCAGTAAGCAGGAAGGAAAGCATGGGTTCTTCATGGGATAGGAGGGGCAAGTGTGGAGTTTCAAGACTCTTTTTTTGAAGATGAGGTGCGGGATGGCTTTTTTGTTCCGGGCATGATGAAGAGAAGCTGGGCGGGACAGCTGGAGATGTTCGATGCAATTCGGCGCGTATGTGAGCAACATGGCATTCGATATTATGCCGAATGGGGAACAATGCTGGGCGCTGTCCGTCATGGCGGAATGATTCCATGGGATGATGATTTTGATATTTGCATGAAAAGACCGGATTATGAAAAGTTTCTGGAAGTTGCGCCCGAAGCCCTGCCCCCTGGTTACTGGGTTAGTAATTATAGAACGAGGAACACAGAAAATTGGATATGTAAGATTATAAATTATCCGGTTGAATTAATTGCGCGAGAGGATCTGCCCCGTTTCCATGGCTATCCTTATCTTCAAACTATTGACCTGTTTGTGCTCGATTTCCTTCCTGTAGATTCGGAGGAAGGGTTTTGGCAGCTTATTCAGTTGATTGGCGAATTAAACCATCATGTGGATATGAGAGATATGGAAGGAGAAGATGTTCAGCGTGCTATCCGTAATATCGAACAAATATGCGGGGTACAGATAGATTATGGGAAACCACTAAAGAGACAGTTTTTGATGGCTTTGGATAAAGTGGCGGTATTATTTACAGAAGATGAGTCAGATGAACTGACAGATATTCCGCTTTTTGGTGGAAATATGAACTATCGGATTCCAAAGCAGTGTTATACCAGTACAGTAGAGATTCCGTTTGAAAATACCCAGATTACGCTTCCGGTCGCTTATGATCATCTGCTTATGAGAAAATATGGTTCTGGATGGATGAAGCCAGTGCGTGCGGGGGGGTCTCATGGTTATCCTGCATACAGGAATGTCCAGGAGAAGATCCGGAGAAAAAAGAAAATTGAACCCCTTCAGTATCATTTTTTCAAAGAGGAAATAGAGGCTGCAGAAGCAGAGCGGATACATCAAAAAGAAGCGCATCCATCTTTGTGGGATCGGGTATCCGCTTTCCTTCCATTATTTTCCGAGGCGCATGAGGAAATTGGCCATCTGCTTGAAGAAGGACAAACCAAAGCAGTATTGGGACTTCTCGGCGGCTGCCAGGACATGGCCATTGAGCTGGGATCGGTGATTGAGGGAGAGCAGGGTGAAGGCCATCCCACAGTTGCTATTTTGGAGCAGTACTGCGAGCAAATTTTTCAAGTCCATCAGGAAGTGAGCCAAGGAAATGTGAACGTTGATCCCTATATGGATGCGCTGAAAGGTATGGAGGACAGGCTGGCAGAGAGCATGGAGCGGGATCTGCGGAAAAAAAAGCGGGTTGTATTCCTCCCATACAAGACTGGCTTTTGGAACACGATGGAGAATCTGTGGCGGGAGGCAATGGCGGATGAAAGCGTGGAAGCAATAGTCATGCCAGTTCCCTATTATTACAAGGATGATTTTGGGGAGGTAAAAAAGAGTGAGGTTCATTACGAGACGGATTATCCAGAAGGCGTCGTTATTACTTCTTATGAAAATTACAACTTTGAGACGCTCCGTCCGGATGTCATTGTGACGCAATATCCTTTTGATGAGTATAATTACGCGCTGACTATTCATCCGTTTTTTTACAGCAGAAACCTGAAAAAATACACGGATCAGCTAATCTGTGTGCCGCCCTATGTGATGGACGAGATTGAGCCAGGGGACGAGCGGGCCCGTATTACATTGAAAAGTTTATGCAACATGCCAGGAATCGTGTTTTCAGATACAGTGTTAGTGCAGTCTGAGCAGATGCGAGATGTTTATGTGGAGATTCTGACAGAGTTTGCCGGGGAGGATACAAAATTTATGTGGGAAGAAAAGATTTCTGCCTATTCTCCGCTGCTGAATGCCGTCCGACATAAGCCGCTCCGGACGGGTGGGGAAAAGGGTGTGCCAGAAGAATGGCTTGCTGCCATCCAGAAACCAGATGGCAGCGAGAAAAAAGTGATCTTATATAAAATGAACGCCAGTGTTCTTTACCAGTATGGCATAGAAGCCGTGGAGAAGATGAGAGAAGTGTTCCAGTTGTTTCAGGCATATCAAGATGACGTTTCAGTGATTTGGCGGCCGGATCACAATGCCAGGGATTTGTTGCGTCAGGCTAAGCCGGAGGCGTGGCCGGGATACCGGAAGCTTATGCAGGAGTACCGGGAAGGCTGCTGGGGCATTTATGATGATTCCCCGAATGTGGAGCGTGCGGCGCTTTTTTGTGACGCTTATTACGGAGATGGAGGGCTGGAAGCTAATCGGTGCCATGTGTTGAAAAAGCCAGTCATGATTCAGAATGTAGGCATACGAGAGGGCGTTTCCTGATGAAAACCGTTATTTTGCTAAATGGGGGTACTGTTAGGAAAACAATGAAACTATAGGAGATAGAACAAGAAGAATATCACAGTTTGTGAGGATGAGTGAGAGCATGGATCAGCAGAAAAAAGAGATGAGGGCATGGGTTCTTCATGGAATAAGGGATATACGGCTGGAGCATATACTTGTTCCGCTACCTAAAGTTGGTGAGGCCTTAGTTCGAGTTAAGGCGGCTGGCATCTGTGGATCCGATATTCCCCGGATCTATGAGACGGGAGCCCACAAGCATCCATTGATTCCTGGTCATGAGTTTGCTGGAGTGGTGAAGGCTGTGGGAGACGAGGTGGATGAAGGACTTCTGGGGCAGGCTGTAGGTGTGTTTCCGCTGATTCCTTGTGGAGAATGTGGCCCTTGCAGAAATAAACAGTATGAGATGTGCCGGAATTACAATTATCTTGGTTCCCGGACGGATGGAGGATTCGCGGAATATGCAGTTGTTCCGGTGGAGAATCTTGTTATCCTGCCTGACGGAGTTGGGTACGAGGAAGCGGCGATGCTGGAGCCGATGGCGGTGGCGGTACATGCCATGAGGAGGGTGTTCCCAGAGAACAAAGTAAAAGAAAATGAAAAATATGAAACAGATATCTTTCAAGGAGAATCGGTACATAGTTGGGAAAAAGATACTATTGTAGCGGTCTGCGGATTGGGAACCATTGGACTTTTTCTGATTCAGTTTTTGAGAGAGCAGGGGATCAGGAATATCCTTGCGATAGGCAATAAGGACTATCAGAAAGAGCTGCTGAAAGTGTGTGGGCTGGGAGATATTCCATATTGGGACAGCCGTAAAGGAAATGTCTCTGCATGGCTGTCAGAAATCACAGACGGAACTGGAGTGGATGTGTTCTTTGAATGTGTCGGCAGGAATGAAACTGTTTCTCTGGCAGTGGATCATACTGGTCCGGGAGGGATAGTGTGCTTGGTAGGAAATCCTCATTCAGATATAGCACTGGATAGAGATGTGTATTGGAAGATTTTGCGGAATCAATTGACTTTGATTGGGACATGGAACTCGTCTTTTAATAGAGTGCCAGATAATGAAGTAGCAGAGAAAGTTGGTAGACAAACTATTAGGCAGGAACTGGAAAAGCAGTCACAGCAAGACGATTGGCAATATGTGCTGGAACGACTGAAAAATCATGTAATTCAGCCAGAAAAACTGATTTCCCACAGATTCTCTCTGGAAAATTTGGAACAGGGATTTCAGATCATGCGGGATAAGAGCGAGGATTCAGTTAAAATCATGATGTGTATATAGAAATATGAATTGGTATTGGCTTTGTTCATTAAAAGAGAAA
>CANPZR010000074.1 GCA_947589175.1 uncultured Lachnospiraceae bacterium
CTTTCTATTATAATAAATTCACGTTTAATTGCCAATATAAAGATGAAAAAAGATTGAAAATTTGACGAAACGCCCCTCTTTGTTTATAATAGTCCTTACATTGCCAAGGCGCGCTCCCCTTTTTACGGAGCGTAAGTTGAATATAAGCGGATTACAAGGAGTGTTTTTCATGAAACCCAAAGAGCATTTTCACGGAAGCGATTTAGAAGAAATAGAACAGGTCTATCACATAAAGAAGGAGGACATCATCAGCTTCTCCGCCAATGTCAATCCTCTGGGAGTGTCCTTCCGGCTGCGGGAGACCCTCACCAGCCACATTGACGCCATTACCTCCTATCCCGACCGGGAGTACACGTCTTTAAGAAAATGTATCGCGGAATACGCGGACACGGATTATCGGAATGTAGTAGTGGGGAATGGCTCCACGGAGCTGATCTCGCTGTTCATTCAGATTGCTCATCCGAAAAAGGCGCTGATCGTGGGTCCCACCTACTCCGAATACGAGCGGGAAGTGGCCATGGGAGGCGGGCGTTCCCACTATTTCAGCCTGACGGAAGCCAGCGAATTCATGCTGGACACGGCGAGCCTGACGGAAGAGCTGTCCCGCGACGTGGATCTTCTGATCCTGTGCAACCCCAACAACCCCACCTCCTCCGTGATCCGGCGCGGCCAGATGCGGGAAATCCTGGATTACTGCAAGCGCAGATCCATTACCGTACTGGTGGACGAGACCTATGTGGAGTTCTCCGACGAGCCGGAGGAGGTGACCGCCATCCCCCTGACGAACTATTACAACAACATCATCATCCTGCGGGGCATCTCCAAATTTTTTGCCGCTCCGGGACTGCGTCTGGGATACGCGGTGTGCGGCAGCCACGACCTGCTCCGGGAGATCAACCGCCGCAAGAACCCGTGGACAATCAACTCCCTGGCCGCCATCGCCGGTGAAATCATGTTCACCGATGAAGAATACATCGCCGCCACCCGGAAGCTGATCGCCGAAGAGCGGGAGCGGGTCTGCGGGCGGCTGGCCGAGAACCCTTGCCTGAAGGCGTTCCATTCTAACGCCAATTTTGTTCTTGTCAAAATATTAAAAGAAGGTATAACTTCTGAAAAAATGTTCGACGAGGCCATAAAACGGTGCCTGATGATCCGGGACTGCTCCACATTTCCGTTTCTGAACAATCAATACTTCCGCTTCTGCTTTATGCTTCCCGAGCAGAATGATCGGCTGCTGGACGTGATTTTCAACGTGGTTAAAGGATGATTTAATCACTATTTCACCTTCAGCGCCCGCATGGAATTGAGAATCGCGATGACCGCCACTCCCACGTCGGCAAATACGGCCTCCCACATTCCGGCGATTCCGAGCGCCCCGAGCACCAGCACCAGCGCCTTTACTCCCAGGGCAAAAATGATATTGGCCTTCGCGATAGCGAGCGTCTTTCTCGAAATCCGCACTACGGAGGCAATTTTCTGAATATCGTCGTCCATCAGCACGATGTCCGCCGCCTCGATGGCCGCGTCCGAACCCAGGCTGCCCATGGCAATTCCCACGTCCGCCCGCGTGAGGACCGGCGCGTCATTGATACCGTCCCCCACAAAAGCCAGCTTGCCGCTCTCGCCCTGTCTTTCAAACAGCTCCTCCACCCGGTTCACCTTGTCGCCCGGCAAAAGTTCCGCGTGCACCTCGTCGATACCCAGCTTTTCCGCTACATGAGCGGCGGCCTCCCGCCGGTCTCCGGTGAGCATAACGCATTTTTGAACGCCGACCTTTTTCATATCGGAAAGGGCTCCGGCCGCCCCCTCCTTCACCTCGTCCGCGATGAGAAGGGAGCCGGCGAACTCGCCGTCCGCCGCCACATAGACCACCGTCCCTGCCTCTTCGCACGGCTCGAAGGCAATCCCCTGCTGCCTCATGAGCGTTTCATTCCCCAGCCACACGGTCCTTCCGTCAATCACCGCGCGCACGCCGCAGCCCGCGATTTCCTCCGTCTCCGCCACCCGTCCAAGCTCCGGCTTTTTGCCGTAGGCCTCCCGGATAGAAACGGCAATGGGGTGATTGGAGTACCCCTCGCCTAACGCCGCAAGCTCCAAAAGCTCCTGCTCGCCCGCTGCCGCCGGAAACAATTTCGCCACCTTAAACTCGCCCTTTGTCAGCGTTCCGGTCTTGTCAAATACAATCGTTGTGACCTTCGCCATCGCCTCCAGGAAATTGCTGCCCTTGACCAGCACGCCGATCCGCGAGGAGGCCCCGATTCCGCAGAAAAATGAAAGCGGCACCGAAATCACCAGCGCGCAGGGACAGGAAATAACTAAGAAGCTGCAGGCGCGCTCAATCCAGTCATTCCAGCCGCCGCCCAGAAAAAGGGGCGGCAGGATAGCCAGAATGACCGCTCCGATTGTCACGACCGGCGTATAATATCTGGCAAAACGCGTGATAAAATTCTCCACCTTGGCCTTTCGGCTGGAGGCGTTCTCCACCAGTTCCAGAATCTTTGCCACCGTGGAATCATCAAATTCCTTCGTCACCCGGACGCGCAGCGTGCCGCTCCCGTTGACGCATCCGCTGATGATTTCGTCACCCGCGACAGCGCGCCTTGGCACCGATTCGCCGGTGAGCGCCGCCGTGTCAATGAAGGACTCTCCCTCGACGACCACGCCGTCCAGCGGAATCCGCTCACCCGGCTTCACCACAATGACCTGCCCGATTTCCACATCGTCCGGATCCACCTGTTCCAGCCTGCCGTCCTGCTCTATATTCGCATATTCGGGGCAAATGTCCATCATGTCCGAAATGGACTGGCGGGACTTCCCCACCGCGTAGGACTGGAACAGCTCCCCGACCTGATAGAACAGCATGACCGCCGCGCCCTCGGAATATTCCCCGATGAAAAACGCGCCGAACGTGGCAATCATCATGAGAAAATTTTCGTCAAATACCTGCCCGTGGCAGATGTTCCGCGCCGCCTTGCAGACCACGTCATATCCGATAATCAGATAATCCGCCGCGTACAGGCCCAATAAAAGCCACCCATTCTGTATAAATCCGGCGTGCTCTCCCACCATGAGCGCCACAAAAAGCGCCAGCGATACGAGAATCCGGATCAAAACTTTTTTCTGTTTTTTTGTCATAAATGCCTCCGCTATTTTACAGACAATTTTTCACATAATCCTTCGCATAATCCTTCGTTCCGAAGAGTTTACACAATGAACCCGCGCTCCTGTCACATCAGAATCTGGCAGTCCGGCTCCACCTTAGCGCACACCCGGACCACCTCTTTCATAATCCCGTCAAACCGGTCGTCGTCCGCGTCCACCATCATCTTCTGCGTCATAAAGCTGACGCTCGCGTCGTGAACCCCATCGATTTTCTTGATGGCGTCCTCCATCTTTGCCGCACAGTTCGCGCAGTCCAGATCCTGTAATTTAAATTTCTTTTTCATAATCCATTCCTCGCTTTCCGGGAGCCCTCTCCCTGCCTGTTTTCATTCTTCTATATGCTCCATGCCCTGGGCGATGATCGTCCGCACATGGCCGTCCGCCAGGGAATAAAAGACCGACTTGCCCTCCCGTCTGCTCTTGACTAGCTTCGACTGCTTTAAAATCTTGAGCTGGTGGGATACGGCGGACTGCGTCATGTGCAGGGCCTCCGCCAAGTCGCAGACGCACACCTCCGACTCAAAGAGCACGAACAGTATGCGGATCCGCGTGGAATCCCCGAACACCTTAAACAGCTCCGCCAGATCGTACAGACGATCCTCCGGCGGCATATTCTCGCTGACTGCGTGCACCAGATCCTCGTGCACGCAGTGTTCCTCACAGTGCTCTGCATCCTGAATTGCCATGAATACACCCCCTCTTGCCTTGAACTCATTTTTTGAACTCATTTTCTGAATTCATGCTTTGCATCAAACATATGAACAATTATTCATATGTTCATGATATCACCTTGACTTCCATCTGTCAATCCCTTCTCATCATATTTTTCAATTATTTTCATAAACTATAACAAACTATATTCAGGATTCGCCTATGAACATTCAAATGGAACGTGAAAAACTGATTCTTTTTACCAAAGTCGGCGCCATTGTCCTCACCTCCGTCGCCCTGCTTGTCGCCAGCATGCTTCTGTACCCGAGGACAACGGAGACTCTCAATCACTCTCTGGTCAGTGAAAAGGAACTTCCTATTTATTGCGTGGAAAAAGAAAAGCCCCAGATTTCCATCAGCTTCGACGCGGCCTGGGGAAACGAGGACACAAAAAAACTGCTGGAAATCCTGGCAAAGCACAAGGTACGGGCCACTTTTTTCATGACAGGGGGATGGATTGAAAAATATCCGGACGACGTCAAGGCCATTGCCGCGGCCGGACACGACCTAGGCAATCACAGCGAAAATCACAAACAGATGTCTCAATTGTCGGCAGAACAATGTAAGGAGGAATTGATGAAGCCTCATGAAAAGGTAAAAAAACTGACAGGAAAAGATATGATTCTGTTTCGTCCGCCCTACGGGGACTACAACGATACTCTGATCCGGGTGTGCCGGGAAAACGGATATTATCCGATTCAATGGGACGTTGATTCTCTCGACTGGAAGGACTACGACGCCGCCACCATCATCCAGCGCGTCACGGAGCACAAGCATCTGGGGAACGGCTCCATCATTCTCTGCCACAACGGCGGAAAACACACGGCGGAGGCGTTAGACGAACTGCTCTCCACTCTCGAAGTCAAAGGCTACCAGCTGGTTCCCATATCGGAACTGATTCTGAAAGACCACTATACAATTGACAACGAAGGGCGGCAGAAAAAAGCCGACCCTTCCACCCATTCACTGTAAACTTTCCAGATAGCTTGCACAGTAGCGGAGCATCCTGGCAATTTTCTGATTTGTCTCGACCTCTTCATCATCGGGAGTAAAATCCGGAACATCGGAAGTTCCAAATATAAAATTCATATCACAGTGCAGCTCATTAGCAAGTACGTAACAATATTCACAGGATAGTCCGATGTCTCCTCTCTCAATCCGATACAGCGAATCTTCCTGAATGTGAAACCGTTCCGCCAGCTCTTTCCGAGTGAGTCCCCGGCTGGCTCGGAACTTTGTGAGATTCGTTCCGATCAGCTTATCCACCTCGGCATTATCTTTTTGTAAATTCTTTTCAATCACGATACAAACTCCTTTGTTGTTTTTTCTGCCTTTTTTCTATCATAACAACAAATAGCATTGCCCATAACGGATTATTTATCCAGAAACGGGTATGGTTCATACGAAACGGCAAAACGCTTTTGCTTTTATAACAGGAAATTAAATTTTTATTACTTTTTATTAAGTAATAGACAATTTTCGCCAAAAAAGGTATAATATCTGTATATGCGAACGGTTATCGGGGACGCGAACCGCCCCCGGGCAAATTATCAAAATAAAATAATAAAATAAGAAAGAGGGATAACTGTTATGGGACTGATTAAAGCAATCGCCGGCGCCATCCAGGGCGTGACCGCCGACCAGTGGAAGGAGTACTTCTACTGCGACGCGTTGGAGACAGATGTGCTGGTGAAAAAGGGACAGAAGCGCGTAAACAGCCGCTTTGGTTCCGGCAACAAGGGAAATGACAACCTGATTACCAACGGCTCTGTAATCGCTGTCAACGAGGGACAGTGCATGATTATCGTGGATCAGGGAAAGGTGGCCGAGTTCTGCGCGGAGCCCGGAGAATTTCTCTACGATACCTCCACGGAGCCCAGCCTTCTGTACGGCGACCTGGGAGACAATATCAAAAAGACATTTTCCACTATCGGAAAGCGCTTCACCTTCGGGGGAGACACCGGGAAAGACCAGCGGGTATATTTTTTCAACACAAAGGAAATCATGGATAACAAATACGGGACGGCGAAACAGGTTCCCTTCCGCGTGGTGGACGAAAACATCGGACTGGACGTAGATATCTCGGTCCGTTGCAACGGCCAGTACTCCTACCAGATTTTCGATCCGATCCTTTTCTACACCAATGTGTGCGGCAATGTGACCGACGAGTACACGAGAGACAATATCGACGGCCAGCTGAAAGCAGAGCTTATGACCGCCCTGCAGCCCGCCTTCGCGCAGATTTCCGCGATGGGAATCCGCTACAGCGCGGTTCCGGCGCACACGATGGAGGTCGCCGACGCCCTGAACAAGATTCTCTCCGAGAAATGGGGACAGCTCCGGGGCATCCGCATTGTCTCCTTCGGCGTCAACTCGATCTCGGCCTCCGAGGAAGACGAGCAGATGATCAAGGAACTCCAGAAGACGGCTGTGCTGCGCAACCCGACTATGGCCGCCGCCACGCTGGCCGGCGCGCAGGCAGAGGCGATGAAGGCCGCGGCCTCCAACACCTCCACCGGGCCCATGATGGCATTTGCCGGCATGAACATGGCAAACGCCGCCGGGGGCATGAACGCCGCTTCCCTGTATGGCATGGGACAGCAGCAGAGCGCCCCGCCGGTTCCGCCCTCTCCCACTGCACCCGCACCGGCAGCGCCCGCTGGGGGGGCTTCTGCCGGCTCATGGACCTGTTCCTGCGGCAAGGTGAATACGGGCAAGTTCTGCATCGAGTGCGGCAAGCCAAAGCCGGCGCCGGCCGAGGGCTGGACCTGCTCCTGCGGCGCTGTCAACCTGGGCAAGTTCTGTCAGGAGTGCGGCGCGAAAAAGCCGGCTGGCGCTCCCCTGTACCGCTGCGACAAGTGCGGCTGGCAGCCGGAGGATCCGAAAAACCCGCCGAAGTTCTGCCCGGAGTGTGGTGATATTTTCGATGAAAACGACGTGCAGTAATGATCAACGCAAGTATACCCGCGGGGCGTTACAGACACGCCCCGTCCGGGAAGGGAGGACATCATGGATACAGAAGAACTGAACTCTGTAAATATTGTAGAGACCGAGGATGAGACGGACAAGAAGTGCCCCCAGTGCGGCGGCGTCATGGATTTTGATCCGGCAAGCGGCAATTTAAAGTGCCCCTTCTGCGATTATGAGGAGACGATTCAGCGAGAGGAAGCTGCCCCGGAAAAGGCGCAGGAAATGGACTTTTACGCGGCGGAGCACACCGCGAACTGCGACTGGGGCGTGGCGACCAAGACCGTAATCTGCGAGGCGTGCGGCGCGGAGTCCATTTACGACGCCCTGCAGACCTCCGCTGTCTGCCCCTTCTGCGGCTCCAACCAGGTCATGGACGCCAACGACGTGGACACCATCGCTCCGGGCGGCGTCGTTCCCTTCTCCATCAGCGACAAGGAGGCGTCGGAGCAATTCAAGCAGTGGATCCGCCACAAATGGTTCTGTCCGAAGCTCGCCAAGGGAAGCGCCAAGCCGGATAAATTCAAGGGAATTTATCTTCCCTACTGGACCTTCGACGCCGAAACCCGGACTGCCTATCAGGGAGAATACGGCATCGACCATGTACGACGGGACAGGAATGGCAGAACGCAAACCACGACAAGCTGGCACCGCACCAGCGGCACCTATCAGGAATTTATCGACGACGAGCTGGTGCTGGCCTCCGAAAAGCACGACCGCTCCATGCTCCGCAAGCTGGAGCCCTTTGACACCGGAAATAACAAGACCTACAATCCCAAATACATCGCGGGTTTTGTCGCGGAGCGATATTCCATCGGCCTAAAGGACGCCTGGAATTTCGCCGCGTCCTCCATCCGGTCCAAGCTGGAGAACCACATCTCCCAGAAAATTCAGGCGGAGCACCACGCCGACCACGCGCGGAACATTTATATGAACACCGATTTCAGCGACATTACATACAAGTACCTCCTGCTGCCTGTCTGGATTTCCCATTTTAAATACAAGGACAAGGTGTATCAGTTCATGGTAAACGGACAGACCGGGCAGGTAGCAGGAAAGACGCCGCTGTCCGCCCTGCGGATTGTCCTGACCGTCCTGGTAATTCTTGCTATAGTTGCGCTGATTTTCTGGCTGGATTAGGCAGGTGCCGCATATGAATTATTTGCCCTTAATTATTACTTTAGCGCTGATACTGGCCTGCTGCCTGGCCGTCTTCTGCCTCATCCGCTATATAAGGCAGAAGACCCGGAATCTCTCCCGCGCCCTGTTCGGCACGGAAAACCTGGCGGAGGGCGCCAGGGAACTCAAAGAGGAATACGCCTCCACGCCCAAGTCCGTGTCCGGCATGACACGTCTCCTGCTTCCCAAGCTGGCCGCGGATTTCCCGGAATTTCAGTATGATGAGATGAAGGGCCGGGCGGAAAATGTGCTGACCAGCTATTTGAACGCCGTTTCTGCCGGAAATCCCTCGCTTCTGACCGAGGGCAGCGCCGAGCTGAAGGAACAGCTGGCACAGCACATCCGGGAGCTTTCGAACCGGGGCGAGCGGGAGCATTTTGACCAGATCCGACTGCACCGGACGGAGCTGAACCAGTACCGAAAGGCGGACGGGCGGTGCATCGTCACATTCCAGACCGCGCTGGAGTGCTATCGCTACAAGGAGAACTCCTCCGGCCTTCTGGATGGCAGCCGCGACTACAAGTACCAGACCAAGTATAATACGGATCTGATCTATGTCCAGGACCGGGAGCTGGCGGAGAATGCCTCCGATGGCGGGCTCGGCGTCAACTGTCCCAACTGCGGCGCGCCCCTCTCGTCCCTGGGCGCCAAGGTCTGTGAATACTGCGGCTCCCCGGTCGTGGAGATCAACATCCACGCGTGGGCCTTTAGCCGCGTGACAGAGATTACGTAGTATTAAAAAATTTAGAGTTAGAGCGTCGCCAACCGGGGTCGCTTTGTAGAGCTAGTTGGCCTTTAGGAACAGATTTGTCCCTTCATAAAAACGCTCTGGAATGGTGGTATTATGACATCTATCGAAACCTATTACCTAATTGATTTTGAAAATGTGCACGAGGAGGGACTAAACGGCGCTGACAAGCTCGGCGCCCACGATCATGTGCATTTCTTTTCTACCAGAAATGCGCCCAAAATCAGTTTTCAGATACTGAAGGATTTTAATTCTGCCCATTTGTATTCCCATGAGATACCCGTGGGACGCCAGTCGTTAGACATGCACCTGGTTTCCTACCTGGGCTACCTCATCGCGGAACACAAGGATCAGAAATGCCGGTATGTCATTGTCAGCCAGGATACAGATTACGACAATATCATCTCCTTCTGGAAAGAGGAGATGAACTTATCCGACATTATGAGACAGAATGAAATCGCCGCCCCCAATAAACCCCAGACGCGCAAGCAGTCCGGCGGACAGCCGCCAAAACAGCAGCCTCCCCGGAATGAAGCGCCCCGGGCCGACAAAAAGAATCAGCTGAACACCCGGATCCAGCGGGAGATGAGCAGCGCCAACTACGCCAGCGAGGACATCGGCCGGGTCGCCTCTATGGTAATTAAGCATTTTGGGGACGAGCAGTTCGCCAACACCGTGCACAATGAACTGCGGAAGGATTATCCGGAAAAATATCTGGAGCTGTATAAAATGCTCAAACCGATTCTTTCACAGTTTTCATGAAATATTTTCATGAAAAAATTTCATAAAAACAATTTCACGAAAAAAGGGCTGCCTGAAAATATCAACTTAGGCAGCCCCTTTCCCGCAAAAAATCACGGACGTCCCTCTCCTCCGGCATCACCCGGAGCGCGCCCCGTTTCGTCGTGATCATAGCGGCGGCCGCATTGGCGAATTTCAGCATCTCATACAATTTCCGCTCATCCAGCCCGTCGAGCCCGTTCTCCAGTATGAAATTCAGCGCGCACGCCATAAAGGTGTCCCCGGCCCCCGTCGTCTCCACGGTGTTTTCCATCCGAAATGGCGGGCACTCCACCCGGCAATCTCCGCAGTACGCCCTGCTCCCACTCTTTCCCATCGTGGCGCAGATCAACGGCGTGTGATATTTCTCCCGGATTTGCCGCACCCCCTGGTCTATATCCGACGTGCCCGTAAAAAACTCGATTTCATCATCGGAAATTTTCAGAATATGGCACGCCTCGATTCCATACGCTATTTTTTCCCGCGCGGTTTTCAGATCCTT
>CANPZR010000075.1 GCA_947589175.1 uncultured Lachnospiraceae bacterium
GGCAAAGCTGTCCGCGACGGTCTCCCCGGCGAAGGCAAGCCAGAAAGTAACCTATAAGAGCAGCAAGAAAAAGGTTGTCTCCGTATCCGCCAAGGGACTGATTCAGGCGAAGAAAGCGGGAACCGCCAAGATTACCGTAAAGACGAAAAACGGCAAGAAAAAGACCATAACCGTCCAGGTGGTAAATAAGGCAAAGAAGAATCAAAAACTGGTTCTGAAAAAGACTGCCATCAAGCTGAAAAAGGGCAAGAAAGCTCAGATTGCCGTGAAGTCCATGACAAAGGGCGCAACGGATCCGATCACCTATAAGTCCGGCAGCAAGAAAGTGGCTAAGGTGAATAAATTCGGCGTGATTACCGCAAAGAAAAAGGGAAAAGCCGTAATTCAGGTAAAATGCGGCAAAGTGACAAAGAAAGTAAAAGTGACGGTAAAGTAAAAGCGACAGTAAATTAAAAACAGACCCGTTAAAAAAACGGAAGAAGGAAAGCCCCTGTGCCGGAGAGTCCGGCGCGGGGGTTTTTCAAGTTGACATATTTTCTCAAATAGGGTATATTTTTATATAGGTATATTTGAGTCGAAATTTGCGGAAGGAGAAGTTTGAGTGAGTACAATTTGTGTAGAAGTAGACAAATGCGTTGGGTGTAACGCCTGTGTGCGTGTCTGTCCGGCAGGGGACGCCAATGTGGCGCGTCTGGACGACGAGGGGAATCTTCGTATTGAGATTGACGATGAGAAGTGTATCAAGTGCGGGGCCTGTATCAAGGTCTGCACCCATGGCGCGCGATATTTTCATGATGATATCGACGAATTTATGAAGGCGCTGGAGGCGGGAGAGGAGATTGCCGTGATTGCCGCGCCGGCGATTAAGATCGGATTTGACGGCTATTGGCGCCATGTGCTCCAGTGGCTGCGCAACAAGGGCGTGAAGGCGATTTACGACGTCAGCTTTGGCGCGGACATCTGTACCTGGGCTCATGTGCGCTATATTCAGCAGCACCCGGAGGCCAAGGTGATCTCGCAGCCCTGCGCGGCGGTGGTCAACTATATTACGGCTCACAAGCAGGAGCTGCTTCCGAATCTGTCACCGATTCACAGTCCGATGATGTGCGTGGCGATTTACATGCGAAAGGTCATGGGATTTAAGGGGAAGATCGCGGCCATTTCGCCGTGTATTGCCAAGATTGACGAGTTCCACGAGACAGGCGTGATCGATTACAATGTCACGATGGAGCATCTGCGCGATTACTTTGAGAGAGAGGGCGTGGAGCTTCCCAAGATCAAGCTCTACAGCGAGTTCGAGTTCGATGAGCAGCAGGGTCTGGAGGGATCCATTTACCCGGAGCCGGGCGGCCTCATGAAGAACCTGCTGATCCACATGCCGGATCTGGACGTGATTACATCCGAGGGGACGCAGAAGCTGTACAAGGATCTGGATACATACTACGAGCAGAAAAATGTGCATGTTCCCACGGTATTCGATGTGCTCTCCTGTGAGAACGGCTGCAACGGCGGTCCGGCTGTGGGCGCGGATTACAACCGCTTTGAGATGAGCAACATCATGCACGACGTGGAGCAGTACGCGCGCAAGGTCCGCAGGGAGAACCGGACGAAGAAGGGCGAGGACAAGCAGTTCGCTGAGTTTGACGCCAAGCTGAATCTGGAAGATTTTATGCGCGTCTACAAGCCGAAGGCAGTCAATACAAAGAAGGTCACGGAGCGGGATATCGAGGCGGTCTTCGAGAGCCTGGGCAAGCACACCCGCGTGGAGCGCACCTTCGACTGCCACTCCTGTGGATACGAGTCCTGCCGCGAGATGGCCATTGCCATTGCCAGGGGCGTCAATGAAAAGGAGAACTGCCACCAGTATGTGATTAATTCCATCCGCGAGGAGCGCCAGAGGGCGGCGGAGATCAACGAAAAGGTGCTGGAAATGAACAACAACCTGTTAGATATCTTCGGCGAGCTGTCAGAGAGCATTTCAGAGGTCAAGGCAGAGGCGGGACGCATCCGCGAGACGGGCAGCACCAGCAGTACCAAGATGGGCGATATCATGGTACATCTGAACGAGATGACGCAGCTCAACCAGAGCATTGCGGATTCCATGGACAATATCAACCAGAGCGTGAAGCAGTATAATGTCATGACGCAGAACGTGGAGAAGATTGCCGGGAAGATAAACCTCCTCTCCCTGAACGCCACCATCGAGGCGGCGCGGGCCGGTGAGGCGGGACGCGGTTTCGCCGTAGTTGCCACCAACATCCAGGAGCTTTCCAAGAGCTCCAAGGAGTCCGTGGGCGACGCCAAGGACAACGAGGAAGTGATCCAGCAGGTAATCACGGACGTCAACGGCATCGTTGAGCAATTCAGCGAAGCGGCCGGCGAGATGATCGGCGTGGTCAACGAGGCGATTGAGAATGTGGACAGAACGTCCGAGGAAACACATTTGATTGAAGAATATATGGGAACTGTATCCCGGATGGCGGACCAGGTGAAAGCCATGATTGAAGAGACAAGTAAGATTTTGCATTAGGGAGGACTGTGTGAAAATGAAAAAGGAACTGGAAAAGACCTATAATCCGAAAGATATTGAGGACCGTTTATACGCGAAATGGGTCGATAAGAATTATTTTCATGCAGAGGTAAATCCCGATAAGAAGCCATATACCATTGTGATTCCGCCGCCCAACATCACCGGGCAGCTGCACATGGGACACGCCCTGGACAACACGCTTCAGGATATCCTGATCCGCTTTAAGCGGATGCAGGGATATGAGACGCTGTGGATGCCGGGAACCGATCACGCCTCGATTGCCACAGAGGCCAAGATCGTGGAGGCCATGAAGGAAGAAGGCCTTACCAAAGAGGATATCGGAAGGGAGAAATTCCTGGAGCGGGCCTGGGCCTGGAAGGAGACCTACGGCGGGCGCATCGTATCCCAGCTAAAGAAGATGGGCTCCTCCTGCGACTGGGAGAGAGAGCGCTTTACGATGGACGAGGGCTGTAACAAGGCAGTTAAGGAGGTGTTTGTCAACCTCTACAACAAGGGACTGATTTACCGGGGCGAGAGGATTATCAACTGGTGCCCCCACTGCCTGACGTCCATTTCAGACGCCGAGGTGGAGTACGAGGATCAGAAGGGACATTTCTGGCATCTGCGCTACCCCTTCGCGGATGGAAGCGGCTATATCAATCTGGCCACCACAAGGCCGGAGACGCTGCTCGGCGATACGGCCGTAGCGGTCAATCCGAAGGATGAGCGTTACAAGGACTTAGTGGGCAAGACGCTGATTCTGCCCATTGTGCACAGAGAGATTCCGCTGATTGCGGATGATTATGTAGATATGGAATTTGGTACCGGCGTAGTTAAGATCACGCCGGCCCATGACCCCAACGACTTTGAGGTAGGGCTGCGCCACGATCTTCCCGTCATCAATGTGCTGACGGATGACGCGAGGATTACGGAGGATTATGAGAAATACGCGGGCATGGACCGCTACGAGGCGAGAGAGGCCATCGTGCGGGATTTAGAGGCGGAGGGAGCCCTGGTGAAAGTGGAGGACCACGATCACAATGTGGGCACCTGCTACCGCTGCGGCACGACGGTAGAGCCCCGTGTCTCCATGCAGTGGTTCGTAAAGATGAAGCCCCTCGCGGGACCGGCGATCGACGCGGTGAAAGAGGGAAAGACCCGGTTCGTGCCGGAGCATTTCAGCAAGACCTATTATCACTGGCTGGAGAACATCCGCGACTGGTGCATTTCCCGCCAGCTCTGGTGGGGCCATCAGATCCCGGCCTTTTACTGCGACGACTGCGGGGAGCTTGTCGTCACCAAGGAAAACAGCGCGGTCTGCCCGAAGTGCGGCAAGCCCATGAGACAGGATCCGGATACGTTAGATACCTGGTTCAGTTCGGCACTCTGGCCGTTTTCCACGATGGGATGGCCGGACGAGACGGAGGAGATGAAGTATTTCTATCCTACGAGCACGCTTGTGACCGGGTACGATATCATTCCGTTCTGGGTCATGAGGATGATGTTCAGCGGTCTGGAGCACACGGGCGAGGTTCCCTTCGACACGGTGCTGATTCACGGACTTGTAAGGGATTCCCTGGGGCGGAAGATGAGCAAGTCGCTCGGCAACGGCATCGATCCGCTGGAGGTCATTGACAAATACGGGGCGGACGCCCTGCGACTGACGCTTGTGACCGGAAACGCGCCCGGAAACGATATGCGCTTCTACTGGGAGCGCGTGGAGGCGAGCCGGAATTTCGCCAACAAGGTGTGGAACGCGTCCCGCTTTATCATGATGAATTTTGCCCAGAATGAGGGACTGGACTATGAAAATGTAAAGCCGGAGGAGTTTACGCAGGCGGACAAGTGGATTCTCTCCAAGGTCAATCACCTGGCGAAGGACGTCACGGCGCTGATGGAAACGTTCGATCTGGGCATCGCGGTGCAGAAGATTTACGACTTCATCTGGGAGGAATTCTGCGACTGGTATATCGAGATGGTGAAGCCGCGCCTGTACAGCGAGACGGACGAGACGAAGGCGGCGGCGCTCTATACGCTGAAAACGGTGCTGATCGACGCGCTGAAGCTGCTGCATCCGTACATGCCGTTTATCACCGAGGAGATTTACTGTACGCTGATGGACACCGAGGAGGACTCCATTATGGTGAGCCCGTGGCCGGTATTTACCGAGGACAGGGATTTTGCCGCCGACGAGGAAAAGGTGGAGCGGATCAAGGAAGCGGTCAAGGGAATCCGGAACATCCGCGGCGAGATGAATGTGCCGCCCAGCCGGAAGTCCTCTGTGATTGTTGTCTCTGAAAAAGAGGAAGTGCTGAAGATATTCGAGGACAACCGGGTATTCTTCGCCACATTGGGACTCGCGAGCGATGTGAGCTTCCAGAAGGATAAGGAGGGCATTGCCGACGACGCGGTCTCTGTTGTGATTGCCGATGGCGCCATTTACATCCCCTTTGCGGAGCTGGTGGACATCGAGAAGGAGATCGAGCGGCTGAAAAAAGAAGAAAAGAGGCTGCAGGGAGAGTTAAAGCGGTCCGAGGGAATGCTCGGCAACCCGAATTTTGTCAATAAGGCTCCTGAGAAGAAGATCGCCGAGGAGCGGGAAAAGCTTGAAAAGTACAAGGGCATGATGGAGCAGGTGAAGGAGAGACTTGCCCAGCTCGCAAAATAGAATCGTGCCTGAAGGATAAACGGGAGGCTGCAAAGGAGACGGCGCAGCCTCCTTTGTCTATGCGCTCAGATTTTTATGTTATGGGAAATTACCGGGAAATTTTCACAGCGTATTATTTCGTCGAAAAAATACGATATTTCATGCTTGCTTTTTTTGTACAAACTGGTATTATGTTAGATAAGGAATAGAAAACATGGTCACAGGCAGAACGAATGGAGGTAGGAGATGCTGAATTTTGAAGAAGAACTGGACAAGTTTCAGCCCAGCATGGATGTGGAAAAGGTAGAAGATGTGGTTTATAATAATAATCTGGCGGATGTCACGGACATTGTCAAGGAATTGATACAGGACGCAAAAGGGACGTTATAAGGACAGGGAGGAGTAAAGGACATGAGATGCCCAAGATGTGATGCCAATGTGGGCGATGCCAGCGCAGTGTGCAGCTTCTGCGGTCAGGATCTGGCGGTTATGCACTATATCCGCCGCATTTCCAATACCTATTACAATATGGGCCTTGAAAAGGCCAGAGTGCGGGATCTGTCAGGGGCTGTCACGATGCTGAAAAAGAGCCTGCAGTTTGACAAATGCAATACGAACGCGAGGAATCTGCTGGGTCTGATCTACTACGAGATGGGCGAGACGGTAGCGGCCCTGAGCGAGTGGGTGCTGAGCAAGTATCTGCAGCCCGAGGAGAACCCGGCGGATTATTATATAAATACGGTACAGAAGAATCAGACGGCGCTGGATTCCGTCAATCAGACGATTAAGAAGTATAACTCGGCCCTGTCGGCGGCCAAGGCCGGCAACGAGGATTTAGCAATCATACAGTTGAAAAAGGTAGTGAGCCTGAATCCCCACTTTATACGGGCGCAGCAGCTTTTGGCGCTGCTGTATATACGCGTCGAGGATTATCAGAAGGCCGCCAAGTGCTTAAGCCGCGCAAGGCGGATTGATTTTAACAACACGACGACCCTGCGCTATATGCAGGAGGTGGGAGACCGGGCGACTACGACCAAGTCGCAGACGTCTTCCAAGAAGGCGGTCAAGAAGGATCCGCTGGCCAATGTCACGCCAGTGGGCGCTTACAAGGAGGAAAAGAGGTCCCTGATGCCGGTGGTCAACGTCATTATCGGAATCATTATCGGCATCGTAGTCTGCTTCGTCCTCATCCGTCCGACATTTATGAAGAACACGGGCGGCACGGACAGCGTAGTGAGCAGCGGATCGGATTCCAGCGAGCAGCTGGCGGTTCAGTCCAGCCAGATCAACGCGCTGGAGAATGAGCGGGATTCCCTGCAGGGGCAGGTGGACGAGCTGCAGGCGCAGATCGAGGCGGGCGACACGGAGGCGCAGAATAAGGCAAAGAGCTACGAGAGCCTGTTAGCCGGAGTCAAGTTTTATTATGTGGACGACGACGTGGTAAACGCCGCCGCCGCGGTCAGCGGGTGCAAGAAGTCGGATTTCGGCACGCCGGAGGCGAAGTCGCTGTTTGCGACAGTCGGCACGGTTTCGGATTCCCAGATTGCCTCCATGGTCAGTCAGGGGCGCAACGAGATGTACACCTCCTACGATCAGGCAATCGCCACATTCAAGAAGGTGCTGGCGGTGGACGATGACAACCAAGAGGCCATGATGTGTTTAGGGCGCTGCTATCAGCGGAAAAACAATACAAAAGCAGCTAAAAAATGGTATAAAAAGGCAATCGCGCTGGGAAGCACGACCACATACGGCGCGCAGGCGCAGACCTATCTCAACGAGATTCAGTAGGCGCCATCGGCTCTGGGAGACACACGGGAAGAATTATTTTAAAGGACTTACAGAAAAATTTATTTCTGCAGGTCCTTTTTCTATTCATGTAGAAAAATTTTCAGAAGGGAGATCAGATCATGGAACGATTGCTGTACGCTACACAGGAAAATGCGAAGAATTTGTTTGAGGCGAATATTCCTTCGCGGAATTTATACTCGTTAGAGAGGGAGGGTTCCACCCTCATCCTTCACATAAGCGCGGAGCTGGATCATCATCTGGCGGACCAGGTGAGCCGCACGGTGGACATTCAGATTGAGAACGGAACGCTCAAAACACTTATTTTTGACTTCACGGGAATGACTTTTATGGACAGCTCCGGTATCGGCATGGTCATGGGCCGGTATCGGAAAATGAATTTTCTGGGGGGCATGACGTATGTCACTGGCATCGGTGAGGGCGTGGACCGGATTTTTTCCATGTCCGGGCTGTACCGGGTGATTCCCAGGCTGGATGCAGGGAAGCGGGAGGAAAAGTGAAAATATGCGCGCGAAAGCGGCGCGGAAATGAGGAAAAAAGATGAAAAAGAAAAATGAAATTACGTTGATTTTTGACAGCAGCTCGGAAAATGAGGGGCTGGCCCGGATGGTGGTGGCCGCGTTTCTGACGCGGCTGGACCCGACGGTGGAGGAAATGGCGGACGTCAAGACCGCGGTCTCGGAAGCGGTGACGAACGCGGTGATTCACGGCTATGAGGGACGGGAGGGAACGATTACCATACATAGCCGGATTGAGGGAAATGTGCTGGAGATAGAAGTGCGGGACCAGGGCGTGGGGATACCGGATATACAAAAGGCTATGGAGCCCCTCTATACGACGAAGCCGGAGCTGGAGCGCTCCGGTATGGGATTTGCCTTTATGGAGGCCTTTATGGACGAGCTGGAGGTGCAGTCGGAGAAGGGAACGGGAACTACCGTGCGAATGAAAAAGACGATTTACAGCGCGCTGAACCTATCGTAGAGGAGCGTGCCCATGGAAACCATAGATCTCATCAAACAGGCACGATCTGGGGATAAGCTGGCGAGAGAACAGGTGATAAAAGACAACATGGCTCTGGTGTACAGTATTGTGAGGAGATTTACGGGAAGAGGATACGACCCGGAGGATCTGGGGCAGATCGGAGCCATCGGCCTGATCAAGGCGGTGGACAAGTTCGATCTCAATTACAACGTGCAGTTCTCCACCTACGCGGTGCCCATGATCACCGGTGAGATTAAGCGTTTTCTGCGGGACGACGGCATGGTGAAGGTGAGCCGTTCCCTGAAGGAGAGCGGCTGGAAGGTAAAGAAGGCGGCGGAGCGCCTGGCGGGGGAACTGGGACGGGAGGCCACGGTGGAGGAGCTGTGCGCTGCCACCGAAATGGAAAAGGAAGAACTGGTCATGGCGCTGGAGGCGGGAAACGAGGTGGAATCTCTCAACAAGACGATTTTTCAGAAGGAGGGGAGCGAGATCGCGCTGATGGACAAAATTCCCTCGGAGCGGGACGAGAGCGAGAGCGTCCTCAACCACCTCTTGCTGGAACAGCTGCTCGAGGAGTTAGAGAGCCGGGAGCGGCGGCTCATCGAAATGCGGTATTTTCAGGATATGACCCAGTCCCAGGTAGCGGAGAAGCTGAACATGAACCAGGTGCAGGTGAGCCGGATGGAGAAAAAAATCCTGACGTCCATGCGGAACCGTGTTTTTTTAATTTCTGAATAAAAAATAATTTTTTGGCAATGGTAATACCGAAAGGAAGTGGTTTTGTGAAAAAAGCCGGACTGATTACCATTGCTATTATTTTGCTTGCCACAGGCGCCATAATGTATTACCAGATGGGCGCAAGCCGGGAAAAGAGACCGGCGGACATGGGAAAAGGGACATTGGTAAAGGAGTACTTTGGATGGAAGAAATATTATTTATAAAGGTGGCGCAGAATGTCCCGGTGAAGAACCGGATCCTGACATTCCGGGATATCGCGGATATGTACTGCGCCAACCGGGATATCGTCAAAACGCTGGAAAAGGAAATCTTTTACACGCTGCCCGCGGGCGGAAGCCAGAAGACTATATTTACAATTACAAAGGTGTACGAGGGAATCTTAAAAATCTATCCTCATCTCCAGATTGAAAATATGGGCGAACAGGATTTTATCGTGGATCTGGAGGAACCGGACAAAAAAGAAAAGAGCCGGGCGGCGGAGTACGCGAAGGCGGTTCTCGTGAGCCTCATCATTTTTTTCGGAGCGGCCTTTACCATTATGACGTTTAACGAGGACGTGAGCGTGGCGGCCGTATTTGACAAGGTGTATTTTCTGATCATGGGTCAGGAGAAAACGGGAGGGTCTGTTCTGGAAGTCTGTTACGCCATTGGCCTGCCCATCGGGATTCTCGTCTTTTATAATCATTTCCGCAGAAAAAAGCTGAGGGACGACCTGACGCCGATTCAGGTGGAAATGAACAATTACGAGGAGCAGGTGAATAAGGCGATTATCAAGACGGCTGCCAGGGAGGGAAAGACCATTGATACTAATTAAACAGGCCGCAATGGCTTTTCTGGGGCTTTGCAGCGGACTCACCGTGGCGGCCGGCGTTTTTGCCTTCATTACCATGCTGGGCATTATCCCGCGGCTGGCGGGAAGGACGGATACGGCCCGTTATATTTACCAGTACGAGAACGCCGTCATACTGGGGGGAACGCTTGGAAACATCTGGATTCTGTTCGGGATTCCCCTTCGCCTGTCCGCGGTCTTAGTCTGTCTGTTCGGCCTGTTTGCCGGAATTTTTGTGGGGTGCCTCGCCATGGCTCTGGCCGAGATGCTGCGGGCGTTTCCCATCATGGTAAACAGGGCGCAGCTGAAAGAGGGATTTCCCATTGTCGTTCTGGCCATAGCCCTGGGGAAAATGACAGGGACATTATTTCAATTTTTTGTATGATATAAATTAGGAGGAATCGTCATGGAAAAAAACAAGACAAATATCAAGGAAGTGATCCGGGAGCGGTCGCCGGAGAAAAA
>CANPZR010000076.1 GCA_947589175.1 uncultured Lachnospiraceae bacterium
TTTATCCAGAAACCTGGACAATTTTACTGAAAAGAAAGTTTTGATTGAAAAAGTATTTGACTGTGTTTTTGATGAGGGATGTATATATTATTCTTGTTTTGATGAAAATTCTGATAAAAGATATATTTACCAATTTGATATAAACACTTCAAAAAGCAGAACTATTTTTTGTATTGATTCACAGGCTGATGATGAAATTAAATATGGGAAAATGGTGGCTGCATCTGAAAAATATTTTGTTTTTTGTGAGAATGGAGGTGTTTGGACATATAATAGAAAAGTTGGTCAATGGGATTGCTTTAGGATGGATTTCGATGAACCTGCTTTGTATTTTAGGATTCATGATATACAGATAAACCAAATGGATTTATATATTCAGGGGCTGGTATGTAACACTGGGAAACCCAGTATTGCAGGTTATTATGTTGAAAAAAATGCAGATGAAAACGGCATATGGAAGGTTGATTTGGAAACAGGACAGAGGAAGCAGGTGGCAAATAAGATATATTATGGGGGAATTTATATATTGGGTGATGTATTATATGCAGTTGACAATGGTAAGTATGAAACGATAAGCAAATGATTTCTATAACTACTCCTTGACTATTTTTTGACTATTTTATCCTATTATAATAAAATTAAGTGTACTTACATGAATTTTGAGTTTGATGGAGATGAGAATAGGATGAAGCATAAAATATTAGTTATTGATGATGAAGAAATGCTGATAGAGTTATTAAGTGACTATTTTTCTGGTCTTGGGTACATAATTTTTACAGCATTAGATGGAAAAAGTGCAATGGAGCAGTTAAAAAGGAGTCCGGATATTATCTTATTGGATATCAATATGCCGGAACTGGATGGCTTTGAATTTTGCAAAAGAATCAGGGCTCATGTATCTTGCCCTATTTTATTTTTGTCAGCAAGGATAACGGAACAGGATAAGGTGAACGGCCTGCGGATTGGCGGGGATGATTATATTACCAAACCCTTTAGCATGAAGGAGCTGGAGGCCAGGATTGAGGCTCATTTGAGGAGAGAAGAAAGAATAACAACAAATCAAGTCATTGCATCGGATGAGCTGCTTGTGGATCTTTCTCAAAGGTCGGTAAGCTATCAGGGGACGGAGATACTATTTTCTAAAAAGGAATTTGATATTATCGAATTTTTACTTCTTTCCGCCAACCAGGTATTTGACAGAGAACATATTTATGAAGCGGTATGGGGGTGGGAAGCAGAGGGAAATTCGGATGTTGTAAAAGAACATATACGAAAAATCCGTTCAAAATTATATCAGGCAACGGGGAAAGAATATATTGAAACAGTTTGGGGGATTGGGTACAAATGGGTAAAATAGAAAAGAACTCCTTAAAAAAATCATTTATTTTAGCCATGGCTGTGACAGTATTGATTATTTTTCTTCTCTCGTTATTTACCATTTATGCAGGTTACCGCTTGCAGGCATGGATTATGCCGGAGTCGGACGAGGTATATTTAGAAGTAGAGGAGATCTTTGCAGACGGGCAGATGGCGAAAAGTGAACGGCTTATGACATATGGCAGGAAAGAGCCATATGCGCGTTTTGTGCTTGGGGACGGGGAAGAATTACAGGGAGAAATGACATTTACCATTAGAAGACAAGATACAGACTTTTCGTCATTAACGCCAAAGAGAAAGGCGGCCTATCGTTTTTTGAGCACTATGATGTTTTTTCTGCCGGTCATCTTTTCTGCTGTGGGAGTGGGAATGTGCGGCCGATGGTTTTATCGAAAGAAATTGCAGGAACCTCTGTCTGCGTTAAAAGATGCCACAGAGCATATCAGCAGGCGGGATTTGGATTTTACTGTTGGTTATCAGAGCAAGGACGAATTGGGAAGACTGTGTGTTTCTTTTGAGGATATGAGAAAAGCATTGTGTGAAAACAACAGAGAAATGTGGAATATGATTGAAAACCGCAAACAGCTTCAGATGTCTATTGCTCACGATCTGCGTACTCCGATTACAATTATCAAGGGATATATTGAGTACCTGAATGGTAATATCGAAAGTAAACTGCCGGACCGTGAAAAGGAGAGGCATGTTCTTCAGAATATTTTTTCTGCTGCGAGGCGGCTGGAGTGTTATGTAGAATCAGTACGAAGTATCAGTCGGATTGAGGAGACGGAGGTAAAAAAAGAACGATGTAATCTGAATACAATAATAGATACGATAGCGGTTGATTTTACAGTGCTCGCTGACAAGCAGATGAAAAGTTTTATTTTGAACAATCATTTAGGGAAAGAGGATACGGGGGACGTGGACACCCAGTGCCTATATAGGGTATTAGAAAATATTATCAGCAATGCGCTGCGATATGCCGGACAGAATATCCAACTGACGGTGGAGAAAAAGGGCGACAGGCTTTTTTTCATTATAGAAGATGATGGTAACGGTTTTTCTTCCGCCCAGCTTGTGAATAGCGGAGGGAAATTATTTTATTCAAATTCTGGAGAAGAGCATCTTGGGATGGGAATTGCCATCAGCAGGATTTTGTGCGGCAGGATGGGAGGAGGAATGAAGCTGGGGAACAGAAAGGACGGCGGCGCAATCGTGAAAATCTGGATAGCCATATAAACAAACTGGTTTTCTTGACGGAAATTTGACTTTTGTTTGTTAAAATCTTCTTGTCGTTAGGGCAGGAAGATTTTTTATGTGATAGGAGCGTGTATAGCAATGAGTAAAAGACGAGTATTTATAATGGCTGTTATGTTTTTCCTGTTGATTGGGACGGCTAGTGGCTGCGGCAAGTATATTGTTCCTCAATCAGACAGTCAGCCGGAGCCGGAAGCCGGATATTCGGAGAATATGCAGGAAGGGGATCAAACAGATCCTTTCGAGGAGGCGGAAACTATTATACAGTATAGTACGGAACACGGCGCAAAGAGTCCCAGGTTAAATAAAAAAGAAGAGCTAATCCCATTTGAATATGTGGGCGGAGAGTTTAGCCTGGATTATACATTTAATGCAGAGGCAAAAGGAAAGACAATGGGGTTTCTTTTGTTTTTAGATGGGGAACCGCAGGAATACTGGGTTTATGATAAACAGGATAAGGGATATTTCCATGAATTTGACATTGTAGAAAATAATAAAAATGTGGATTTTACGATGCACTTTACTCCCTTTAATAGAAAAAAGGGAGAAGTTATCAATATGGTAATAGTAGGGATTTTTCATCCTGCATTTCAGCCGGATATGAAAAATACGAGTGCGTATGGATTTTATCATAATATGCAGCCCTGTGCCTACCAATTAAAGATGAAAACAGATGCGCCTGCAGCTTCTGAATCAGAAGACAGGAAAATGGTCATGGAAAATTTAGCCGCAAAAGTGGATAAGGCCGATCGAAAACTATTACGGGAAGAGCTGCCCCAGATTGGTTATGGTGAAGTGACCTCAGAAATGCTTGAAGAAAATGTTTATTACAGCATTACCTATGATAACCAATTGATTTTTGACTCTCTGGATGTGACAGATAAAAGAAAAGTGCATGTAGTCTATAAAATATGTGGTTGTCCGGGGACATATAGAACCACCTTTTTTATGAACCATCAGCCGGTATCGGAAACAGTGGAGACCAAATTGTCAAAAGGAGATGCTGCCGTGTTGGAAGCAGATATTGACACAGAATTTCTGGATGAAGATGGCAGTTTTTATGCAATAACGGTTCCGGACATATTTGAAAGGGATGTAAGTACGAATGTGTCTACCTCGAAGACGTCCTCTATTTTCTTGTATAAGAAAGACGGCAAAACAACATCAGCTCCAAATCTGGAAAAAGAAAAAGATCGTTTCAAATCGATCAAAGGAAAAATTTCAGAAGTCTTTTATGGAAATGGCGCTGATCTGCTTATAAAGGCCGGAGAAATGTTATATTTGTATGATGCGAAAAAAGATAAGCTGACGGCAAAAGCTGACTTACAGGGATTTTCTGATTTTTCTTTACAGCGCTATGATCATGGTTATGTTATTGTGGGCAGCCGTCCCACTGCAGAAGGAGATGTATCCAATCAGAGTGTTGAAAACAATGAATTTCGATTAAGTACATCTGAAACGAAAGAATGGAAAATGCTCTTTTTCGATTCGGTTTTATCGAAAAAAGAGGAGGTTAATCTTTCAAAATTGCTGGGAAAGGAGTGTGCCGCGATTGACAGTAATGGCATTTCCGTTTCTCATGATGGCAGTAAGATTGCAGTCATACAGTCAAATGGCGTTATACTTTATGATGTCAGGAATACAGATAAGAGAAAGCTGCTTAAAAAAAGAGAAACGCTGGGAAATTTTGTATTAGAACCAGTAGGAATAGAAAAAATCGAATTTACAAAAGATGACGCAATGCTTACATTCTTTGCGAGTGTTTTGCCTGTGGACGCAGTGGAAGGAGAAGAAGGTATTTCTGCATGGGGAACGGTTTCCCTGGATGGAAAGAAAAAAAGTATAGACGGCGATGCTTCTTACTTTGCGGAAGAAATGTATGTATATAAGGATAATCTGATATTGCCGGAAAATTTTGAGCATAACAGTGGAAAATTATTAAAAGTGAATTATAAAACAAGGAAGAAGTCTTTTTTATCTTTTTCGAGTGAGAATGAGGGAAAGGACGGGGTATATCCATCTGGAAATGGCGGATATTTTGCTACGGCATGTCTTCTGCGTCATGGCATGGCTGTTCGAGTTTACAGCATAAAAACGGGAGAACTTTTGCAGGAAAAGAAAATCCAGAATAAAAAGGAAGAGTATTTTTACAGGATACCTCAAATTTATCTGGTGGATGATACAAGACTTTGTATGATTGTGATGGGAGCCGGTATTGATGACATAAAGACAAAGATAGAAACCTTTGCTTTTTGAAAGGAGAAACTGTCATGGAGGTCGAACTTTCCAGTGTGACAAAATATTATAAAAATAAGATGGCGTTAGATCATGTTTCAGCCAAATGGAAAAGAGGCGTATATGGCCTTTTAGGTGCGAATGGAGCGGGGAAAACAACGCTGATCAATATTTTTGTGGGTATTCTTAAGGAGGATTCGGGAAGCATCCTTATAAATGGCAAGGACGTCAGAACATACGGGAAGCGGTTTTTGTCCCAAATAGGATATATGCCGCAATATCCGGTATTTTACAAAGATTTTTCAGTCATGGATTTTATGCTGTATATGTGTGCGCTCAAGGACATTTCGAAAAAAGAAGGATTAAAACGGATTAAGGAATTGATGGAAATTGTAAATCTTGCTGATGCGGGGGAGAAAAAGATTGGCGCGCTTTCTGGAGGAATGAGGCAGAGGGTGGGAATTGCACAGGCTATGTTAGGGAATCCGGAGATTTTGATTTTAGACGAGCCGACAGCCGGATTGGATCCACAGGAACGGATTCGTTTTCGCAATTTGATCGCACGTTTTTCGCAGGATAGAATTGTGCTTTTGGCTACACACATCGTATCCGATGTAGAGTTTATTGCCAACGAGGTGATGCTGTTGAAAAATGGGAAACTAATACGCCAAAATACGCCGGATGAGCTGGAGCATGAGCTGGAGGGCAAGGTGTGGTCGTTAAATATTTCTGAAAATGAAAAATTGAGCAGATATGAGCATTGCCTGATCAGCAATATTAGGCGGGAGGACAAAAAAATCAGTCTCCGAATCCTGGCAGATGATATGCCGGGAAAGGGAGCCCGAATTGTAAGACCAAATCTCGAAGATGTTTTTCTGTATTATTTTGGCGGGGAGGATCTGGCGTGATTTTTTATTACGAATGGAAAAAGCTGTTTTTGAAAAAGACGCTGTTATGCGTTTTGCTTATTTTTACGGTGATTGACATTGCTAAGGCGTGGCAGGAGTACAGAACATCAACCTATCTGACCGATGACAAGGCTCCGGACATGATGTCGTGGAGCGAGGCGTACTGGATGTTATATCCGGAGTACCGGGGAGAAATTACCACAGACAAAATGAACGACTTTTTAGAACACTATCGTCCTCTGGAAGAAAAAATATCGGATTTAACAGCAAGCAGCATAGCAGATAATCCGGACTACATGACCGGCAGTGCATGGCAGGATTATTATCTGTTGGAACGGTATTATGCAAAACCGATGAAGTATTTTTATCAATATGGAAATAAAGCGGGCCGGGTTGCCAAAAAGGCAAAAGAAAACGCTTCCTTCTATCAAAAGCATGGAAATGTTTACGAGAGCAGAAAAAATGCAATGATATATCATTTGTATCATGACAGAACAGTAAAAGAGTTTGCTTATACAGAGATGTACCATTATTATCTGTATTATGATTTTTCAGATGTCTTGATTTTCCTCCTGTGTATTTATGGAATTGCCAGGGTGTTTTCCTGCGAGAAAGAAGCACAGATGGAAGAATTAAATGTGGTCAGCGTCAACGGGGGGAAAAGACTGGTAGGTTATAAGATTTTGGCAGTTCTATTATATACGGCATGTATTTCCTGTTGGTTTGCCTTGGTGGATTTTTTCTCCTTTGCAGTGTTTTTCCGCTCTTTGGAAGGCGAAAATATGCCAATTTATGCAATTGAGAACTTTTCATGTTCCGCCGTAACATGCACGATAGGACAATATGCTATTATTTCCTTTTTTGCCAGGACACTGGGGTTTTTCGTATTTTCGATGATTTTTTTGACAATCTCGGAATTATGTAAAAATGCCCTTACGCCTTTTGTGATAAGCGTCGCCCTATGTATTATTGTGATTTTTACAGGAGATTACTTTGCGCACTCCAGCCATATCATATGGAAGGTGATAAATCCCTATTTTCTGATCACAAACCGTACACTGTTTTGTGAAACAGAATTTGTAAACTTTTTTGGAAATCCAGTGTTTAGTTATGAAGCGGCGCTTGTATGGGGAGCGGCAGCATGTCTGTTTTTTGCCTGTATCGTATGGCTTCTGTCTAAAAGAAATGTGTTGTGGAGTAAAAAGGGAAGGAGAAAACATCATGCGGATATTGAGGTTTGAATGGAGGAAGATAATGCTTTATCAGAAGGGGATCGTGACGCTGATTTTATATTTCATTATGGAATTAGCCATTTTGTCAGTGACGGACGAACCTTATCATACCGACCGATTTACCTTTGAAAAACAGTATCAGACATATTTGAAACAGGTTCAGGGAAAATGTACCGATGAAAAGGAGGCATATTTAGAGAAAGAAGCAGAAAAGATTGCCGAAACAGAGGATTTTATGGCTGCACTGCAGGAAAAGTATTATTGTGGGAAAATATCGGAGCGCGAATATAAGAAAAGCAGAAAAGAAGCTTCTGACGTTTTAAAAAACAAAGATGGATTTGAGGCTTTGTATCAGCAATATCTTTATGTCTGTGAAGGGAAAGAAAATCATTATTTTCTGAATGATAATGGCTGGAGCGGACTGTTGTCTGACAGTCGGGCGGATTTTCTTTTGGTTCTGGTCTTGACTTTATGGATTACACCTGTTTTTTGCCGGGAATATGAGACAGGGATGGATACTCTGATATTTATATCCAGACAGGGACGCAGCGCGAGAAACAGGAAAACAGCCATTTCCATATTGCTTTCTTTGGCTGCAGGGTTGGGAACTTCTCTGATGGAATTTCTTTTTTACCTGAATAAATACGGTCTTCCTAATGGCGGCTATCCTATACAAAGTATTGAGTATTTCGGAAATAGTGCGGCAAACTTTTCATTGTGGCAGCTCTGGAGCATGGGAATGGGAATGAAGCTTTTGGGATGTGTGTATTTTTCCCTGGAGGTTTTATTTCTATCTACTGTGTTAAGAAAGCCGGCGCTCACGGCTCTGACAGCGATAGCAACAGCAGTAATCCCTTATATTTTTCTGCCGGATACTATATTTTCCAGATTGCCAATACCAGTAAATTTCTTGAAAGGGGCGGATTTCTGGAAGGGAAGCCAGTATCAGACGGATTTGCTAACGGGCAAGGAACGATTGATTTATAGAGAATTGTCAGGCAAAGAAATCGTATTTCTGATTTTGATGGCGGTATGTATCTGCATTTTATTTACCGTGGTAATTGCGGTGCGAAATAAAAATCAATTTGATATGATAAGGCAGAAAAGGTCTTTCGGGAAAAAGCTGGTTTTGGGGAAAAGATGGATTCCCTTTTTGGTCATTTTTACAATAGTATTATCTGGCTGTTCCCTGAAGGAAACGACTGGAATGGAAGAAAAAATAAGTTATAACAGCAAGACATCTGATGAATATTGGGATGGTTCACGATATGTTTTTGTTTCGGAAGATAATAGTCCTGTTATGTCTGATAATTATGGCACCGAGCAAAAGTTAGCGTCGGATCCGCTGCTTGAAATGGGAGAGAACGCAGGGCGCAGTACTGAAATCAGTGAAATTTTTGGGAACCGGGATTCAATATATTATTTGGAAATGGAAACAGAATTTCCTTTGGATAAGGTGGGAATAAACAACAGTACCAGAGAAACGGCGCGCATTGTGCGTGTAGACAAAGAAACGCATCAGGAAAGTATTATTTTTGAAAAAGATGTCAGCGCCGGGAAAAATATATTGGGGATTGAATATGCTGTCAATAATAAGTGGAATTTTCTGAAAGAATGTCAGAGTTTTTTCTTAAATGAATCTTTTTTGTTTTTTATATCTAATGATGGAAAAATACGGCGGGTAAACCGAAAGACAATGGATATTACGCTGCTTCGTATGCAATTAAAGGAAAATATTGCTTTTGATGGAGAAAATATCTATTTCCTGGATGACGACAATATGTTGTGTAGTTACCGAAGTATTGATGGAACGACGAAAAGACTGGAAAAGGTTATTGCAAGTTCTTTTTATTTATACGAAAACAGTATCTATTATACAAATTATCTGGATCATGAGAAAATCTACAAATATAATCTGGCAGAGGAAAAGGCAGAATGTGTTGTGGATTGTAGGGCAGACAGTGTGTCGATGGAAAAGGGCAAATTGTATTATATAGCTAAAGGTAATGGGAAGAAATATAACTTTTATTAGTGCAATGCACAGGCTTGTCTGTCTGTAGGGTAAATCAGGAGTTTCCTATTTCTTCTTTTTCTGTTTTGGAGCTGGCAGTTCATCGTACATGGCGTTGAATAAACCTGTCAAAAACTCTCGGTTGTCAACTTCGTCTACCAACAACATCTCTTTTGCCCCCTCATAGGGCAATTCATACGAAGCTGCTGGCATATAGTTGATTGCTGCTTTTATTGGTTTTACAAGCAGCCTGTCATCATAGATGCCGCCTATGATTTTGCCACGGTAATAGATGATAAATTCACCCATCATAGCCCGATATGTAATTTCATCTAATTCGGATAATTGTTCTAAAATAAATTCTAAATATTCTTTATTCGACGCCATTATTCTACCTCAAATCTCAATTTAGTAGAGCAAGTCCAAAACTTCTCCTCTAATCCTGTTATACACTACTTCTCCGAAAAAGTCAATGCCATCATAAGCGGATTCCCCTTTTTCTAAAAGGCAAGAAATTTTAATGGAATTGCATGTTCTGTTGTGGTATAATATCGCTGTTGAATAATTAAACAATCAAGGTTTTACGGAGAAAATCGCAGATGAATAGAGATGAGATAGTGGCAGAATTATTCCGCTTGCAGGATAAGAAATATGCGGCCTTTCAGACTAAGTTAATACCGACGGTAGAAGCGGAAAGAATTATCGGTGTCAGGACACCAGAACTTCGTTCCTTTGCAAAGAGGCTATTCAAGGACGGGGACACAGCTTTATTTTTGGAGTGCCTTCCGCACCAATATTTCGATGAAAATCAACTGCATGCATTTGTGATATCTTTGGAGAAAGATTTTTATAAATGCGTTGCAGAAGTTGAAGCATTTCTTCCGTTTATTGATAACTGGGCTACATGTGATCAGCTTTCGCCAAAGGCTTTCAAAAAAGAGCCGGAGAAACT
>CANPZR010000077.1 GCA_947589175.1 uncultured Lachnospiraceae bacterium
ACGCCCTTGCAAGGCGGGTTCGGGAGGTGTATGCAGGATGAATATTACAAGGTTTACACAGAAGTCCGTGGAGATTATTAACAATTTGGAGAAGCTCGCGTATGATTTCGGGCATCAGGAGATTGCGCAGGAGCATCTTCTATACAGCATGCTGACCATTGAGGACAGTCTGCTGGCGAAGCTTTTGCAGAAGATGGATATTGATCCCGCCGTGTTTGGCGCCCAGGTGGAGGGGCTTTTGAACCGCCGTCCCAAGGTCGAGGGCGGACAGGTCTATGTCGGCAGCGACTTGAACAAGGTGCTAGTGTATGCGGAAAACGAGGCTCGGGCGATGGGGGACGAATACGTCTCCGTGGAGCACCTGTTTTTGAGTCTTTTGAAAAATCCGTCTCGCGAGATTCGCGGGCTTCTGAAGGATTTTCAGATTGACAGGGAGCGGTTTTTGCAGGCGCTCTCGATGATCCGGGGGAATCAGAAGGTGACGAGCGACAACCCGGAGGCGGTCTACGACAGCCTGGAGAAGTACGGATACGACCTGGTGCAGCGGGCCAGGGACCAGAAGCTGGATCCGGTGATCGGGAGGGACGCGGAGATCCGCAACATGATTCGTATTCTGTCCCGCAAGACGAAGAATAATCCAGTCCTGATCGGCGAGCCCGGCGTAGGCAAGACGGCCGTGGTGGAGGGGCTCGCCCAGCGGATTGTGCGGGGCGACGTGCCGGACGGCCTGCGGGACAAGAGGCTGTTTGCCCTGGATATGGGCTCCCTGATCGCGGGCGCCAAGTACCGGGGCGAGTTCGAGGAGCGGCTGAAGGCGGTGTTGGAGGAGGTAAAGCAGAGCGACGGGCAGATTATCCTGTTTATTGACGAGCTGCACACCATAGTGGGAGCGGGCAAGACCGATGGCGCGATGGACGCCGGGAACCTGCTCAAGCCTATGTTGGCCAGAGGAGAGCTGCACTGCATCGGGGCGACCACTCTGGACGAGTACCGCATGTATATTGAGAAGGACGCCGCGCTGGAGCGCCGGTTCCAGCCGGTCATGGTAGACGAGCCCACGGTGGAGGACACCATTTCCATTCTGCGCGGGCTGAAAGACCGCTATGAGGTATTTCACGGCGTTAAGATTACGGACGGCGCGCTTGTGTCGGCGGCCACGCTCTCCGACCGCTATATTTCCGACCGTTTTTTGCCGGACAAGGCGATTGATCTGGTGGACGAGGCGTGCGCCCTCATCAAGACGGAGTTAGATTCCATGCCGACGGAGTTAGATGATATCCAGCGTCACATCATGCAGCTGGAGATTGAGGAGGCGGCGCTGAAAAAGGAGACGGATCATTTAAGCGAGGAGAGGCTGGCGGAGCTGCAGCGGGAGTTGGCGGAGCTGCGTGAGAGCTTTGCCGGGCAGAAGGCGCGCTGGGATAATGAAAAGACGGCGGTGGAGCGCGTCCAGGAGCTGAAGGCGCAGATCGAGGACACAAAGAGCCAGATCGAGATTGCCGGGAACAACCGGGATTTAGAGAAGGCGTCAGAGCTGCAGTACGGGACTCTCCCGCAGCTGCGGCAGCAGCTGGAAACGGCGGAGGACAATCTGAAAAAGAACGGACAGACGATGGTGCACGAGAGCGTCAGCGACGAGGAGATTGCCCGGATCATCTCCCGGTGGACCGGGATTCCGGTGGCAAAGCTGACCGAGTCCGAGCGGAACAAGACGCTTCATCTGGACGAGGAGCTGCACCGCCGGGTAATCGGACAGGACGACGGCGTCACCCGGGTGACCGAGGCGATTATCCGCTCCCGCGCCGGGATCAAGGATCCCACAAAGCCGATTGGCTCCTTCCTGTTTTTGGGCCCCACGGGCGTGGGAAAGACCGAGCTTGCCAAGAGCCTGGCGGAGTGCCTGTTTGACAATGAGGCCAATATGGTCCGAATCGATATGAGCGAGTACATGGAGAAGTACTCCGTTTCTCGCCTGATTGGAGCGCCTCCGGGATATGTGGGCTATGAGGAGGGCGGTCAGCTGACGGAGGCTGTCCGGCGCAAGCCCTATTCGGTCGTGCTGTTCGACGAGATCGAGAAGGCGCACCCGGATGTGTTCAACGTGCTTTTACAGGTGCTGGACGACGGGCGCATCACGGATTCCCAGGGGCGCACGGTGGATTTCAAGAACACGATTCTCATTATGACATCCAACCTGGGAGCCGAGTATCTGTTAGAGGGCATTGACGCGGAGGGGAATATCGCGCCGGAGAGCGAGCAGGCTGTCATGAACACGCTGCGGACGAGCTTCCGCCCCGAGTTTCTCAACCGTCTGGACGAGATTATTATGTTCCGGCCGCTTTCGCGCGGGGATATCAGCGGCATTATCGACCTGCTGATCGCCGATGTGAACCGGCGGATCGCGGACAAGGAGATCACGCTGTCCATCACCGACGCCGCACGGAACTTCATCACCGACCAGGCCTACGATCCTGCCTACGGCGCAAGGCCGCTGAAGCGCTATCTCCAGAAAAATGTAGAAACGCTTCTCGCGAAGAAAATCCTTGCGGACGAGGTCAGCATGGGCGACGCCCTGACGCTGGATGCGGCGGAGCAGAGGCTGGTGATAAATTGAGATTTCACACCAAAAAAAGGGCGATTCGCGCAATAGCCATTTACTTATGCCGGGAAACATGCGATAATTCTATAAATGGATTATTATGATAGCAGGGTCAGAGCATTTTTTGACCGAAACATCATTAATATCGCATGGTGAAAGGTGATGATGGCTATGAGCAGTTATGGTATGACGGCCAGTACCTCAGGAAGCGTACTCGACCGCATTTTAAAAGAGAAGATGTATCCGACTGTTTCGTCCGAGGCGCAGGAGGCAAATGCCAATCTCACGTCCGGGATGTCCAGCCTGAGCGATTCCGTATCCGCGCTCCAGAACGGGGACACGTATGCGGATTCAGACGAGGGAGCGGGCGCGGACAAGGTATTTTCCGCGATGAAGGACTATGTGTCGCAGTATAACGACGTTGTCAGCGCGGCGCACAAATCTACGCTGACGGGGAAAGTGTCCTATACGGCGGGCATGATGAAGAGCACGCGGGCAAATGCTGACAGGCTTGCGGAGATCGGCGTCACGGTCAATCGGGACGGCACGCTGCAGCTCGACGAGAAGAAGTTTAAGGCCGCGGATATTTCCAAGGTGAAGGAGCTGTTTTCCGGGGACGATCTCATGGGATACGGCGCCACGGTGAAGTCCCGTCTGGGCTTTGCGAGTCTGGACGCCGGTCCGGTGAGCAGGCCGGAGAAGGACGCTGCTACCGAGAAAGACAAGATCGAGGACAAGAAGGAGCTTGATTCCCTGACATACGCCGGCGCGGGCGCGCTCAAGACGGATATTGAGAAGCTCACATCCGATTCCTTATATGAGAAAAAGAAGGATAAGGACGGCGTCGGACAGTACGACATCGACCGGATTTTAGACGCGGTCAGGAATTTTGCCGGCAATTATAACGCGATGCTCGACGCCGCGAGGATGAGCATAAATTCCGGCGTTACATCGAATCTGGCGCGGGTTATGGATAAGACCGCTCAGAACAGCGAGAAGCTGGATGGGTTCGGAATCCATGTGGACAGCAGGGGAAAGCTGACGCTTGACGAGGATGCATTTAAAAAATCCGACATGTCCCGCGTGCAGAGCTTTTTCAAGCAGTACGGCTCCGCAATCGCCTCCAATGTATCGCTGGTGGATTATTATATGACGACGGGCGCTGATGCCTCCTATGGCTACACGCCGTTCGGAACCTACAACGCGCAGGGAAGCTTCCGCTTTGACAGGGCTATATAGGTTTTTAATCGCGGAGATGTGCATTTCCGGGTATTGTCTGTATCGGCTTGTCAGACCGTTTGCGCGGCGCAAGAGGACGGCGGCGATGACCGGGGTTGCTTACTCTCTGGCGATGGCGGGACTGTATGCAGTGCCGGTGCATATCGGCTTATTTACGGCGTATATGCTGGGATGCCTCGCGGGCTTTGGCGTGATGTACGGGCTGGAGCGAGAAAATGGCGCACAGAAGGTTTTTCTCTCTGTCGCCTTTTTTTCGCTGCGCTGGCTCGCTTTTATTATGGCGGAGCTTTTGTATGACAATCTGTATAGCTTTTTGGAAAATACCCGGTGGTACAGGGAAAATTATTCCCCGGCCGTTCAGGCGTCGGTCTATGTCGGCGTCTGCGCGTTTTACCTGATTCTGTTTTTTGCGATTATGGCGGGCGCTGTGACCGGCATCGTCAAAAGCTATGTGTACAAGAGGGAGCCGATGTCGGCGCGGGAGCTTCTGATGCTGAGTATTCCGCCTGTTTTGGGAGCGGCGGGGTGCAAAATCATTCGCTATTACCGCATCTCCTATCTGCGGGACGCGGGAGAGCTGTCGGTCGCCTATGATTTGTTGCTTCTGTTCTACTGCGCGGTGGCCGTGGCGACGATTGTTGTTCTGATCGTGCTCTATCAGAGGATCAAGGCGTCGCAGGAGGAAAAGCTGACAAGCCGGTTTGTTCTCGCCCAGGCGGACGATTTGAAACGGCATATTGAGCAGGTGGAGGGACTCTATCGGGATATACGGAGCCTGAAACACGACATGACGAATCACGTCCTCACTCTGGAACGGCTGTACGCGGCGGGCGAGAAAAAAGAGGCGGAGGATTATGTCGAGAGCTTAAAGGAGGCTCTGGTCGAGACCGCCGGCGACATAAGGACCGGAAACCCGGTGACGGACGTTATCCTGCGGGAGTGGAAAAATACGGCGGAGAATAAGGGAATACAGCTTCAGTGCGATTTTCAGTATCCCGCGGACGCGGATATGAACGTATTCGATATCAGCATAATATTAAATAACGCGCTGCAGAACGCGGCTGAAAACGCGGGGGCAGATGGCGGGCATATCTCTGTTCTCTCATACCGAAGCGGCAACGCGTATATGATAGAGATTCGGAACAGCTTTGACGGGGAGCTGCGTCGGGACCGGGAGAGCGGGCTTCCCGTGACGTCAAAGGAAAAGGACGGTACTCACGGATACGGCCTTAGCAATATCCGCCGGATCGCCGGAAAGTATTTTGGAGATATAGACTGCGCGGCAGAAAATGGAGAATTTATCCTCAGCGTCATGCTGATGCTGCAGTGAGAAATATTTCGCGCCCATAATAGGTTTTTTCGCGCAATTTGTATTTACTTATAGCAAAAAATGTGAGATAATGAGATAAATAGTTTTGTGCCTTATAAACGGATATGCACAATGTACGGAGAGATTTGACGCTATTGTATAAGAATCGCTTGAGCGGACAGTTTTCAGGAGAGAGGTGATTTTATGCAGGTAAATGGTGTGAACGGGATCGGAGCGTCTGCGCCGGGCGTGTCCTCCCCGTCGGTGGACGCTGTGAGCAAGGGCATCCAGAACCAGATTGCCAGTGCGCAGCAGCAGCTTCAGAAGCTGTCGGCTGACCGGGATATGAGTGTGGACGAGAAACAGAAGAAAAGACAGGAAATCCAGAAAGAGATTTCGGAATTGAACACGGAGCTCAGACAGCATCAGGCAGAGCTGCGCCGCGAGCAACAGGCGCAGAGCAGACAGGCAGGCGAGGAAAATCCTTTGGCGGATGAGAGAGCGGGCGTGAAGGACGAGGAAAAGGAAGAGCTCCAGGGCGTGCTGTCGGACAATAGCATGAAGGCAATTATTTCAGCGGAATCCGCGCTTGCCCAGGCGGAGGTTCACGGAAAGGTCGTGTCTTCCCTGGAGGGCCGCGCGCGCGTGCTGCAGAGCGAGATTCGCCAGTCCGAGAGCCAGGGCAGCAATACGGAGGATAAAAAGAATGAACTGGAAAAGCTGGAAAAGCGGATTACCAGAGCCTCCGGGGCGCAGACAGGGATTCTGTCCGGCGCGGTGAAGGATATGAGCCAGGCGGCTAAGGATGAGATTTCCCCGAAGGAGGAGCAGAAGAAGTCTAAGGAGGCAGACGAGAAGGTTCTCGCCGCCGAGAAGCTGAACCTGGCCGCAGGCACACGGGCATATCAAAAGGGAAAGTTTTATTCCAATGTAGATATTCATATTTAAAATGGAAAGTGTATGGTTAAGATATGAAAACAGATACATCCCGCGAACCGTTTGACTATACCAAATGGCGCGAACAGAATCTGGATGAGGGAATAAGTGTCAGAGAATTGAGTCAAAAAGCTATGGCATATTCAAGAAAAGATGAACAGTAAAATGCAATAGGGTAAATAATTAAAGAAAAACAGGAACCAGTTCCGACATGGATCTGATTCCTGTTTTATTATCATAAACTATTGAAATTACTTTGTGTTGCGTATTTTTACGCTATAAATTGTGACTGGCTGTGCCATTCACAATGCGACTGACTTTGCGATTCACTATTTACAGCAGTTTTTATCGAAGGAGGGGTTGAACGCGTAGAAGTTCTTCTGGTTCAGCTCATCCTGTACCATCCGCAGGCTCTCGCCGAAGCGCTGGAAGTGAACCAGCTCCCGTTCGCGCAGGAAGCGGATGGGATCGATTACCTCCGGATCGTCTACCAGCCGCAGGATATTGTCATAGGTGGAGCGGGCTTTCTGCTCCGCCGCCAGATCTTCCGTCAGATCGGTGATCGGATCGCCTTTTACCTGGAACTCGCAGGCATTGAAGGGGATTCCTCCCGCGGCCTGCGGCCAGATGCCTAACGTGTGGTCCACATAATAATCCTCAAAGCCCTGCGCCTTGATCTCCTCCGGGGTCAGGTCGCGGGTCAGCTGGTGAACAATGGCGCAGATCATTTCAAAGTGCGCCATCTCCTCGGTGCCGATGTCGGTCAGCACGCCCGCCACAGCCTTATTTTTCATGGAATAACGCTGGGAGAGGTAGCGCTGGGAGGCCGACAGCTCGCCGTCGGGGCCGCCAAATTGCGACATAATCACTTTTGCCATTTTGGCGTTGGGGCGCGTGATTTTGACAGGGTATTCCAGTCGTCTTTCATAAGTCCACATTAGCAGCAGCCTCCTTCCCACGGCCACGGATTCTGAGTCCAGGTCCATCCGTTATTGGTGTCCACAGCATTTGAAGTGAGAGGGCCGTATTTTTTCTCATACTCACTGCGGGCCTCCTTGTGCATCTGCTGGTATTTGTTGTAATAATCCATTGCTTTTTCATCATTCGGGTGAGTGTCGAGGAAAAGAGTGATGTCCGTGAGGGCGAACCCTGTTTCCCGAACGGTCTGCATGGCCTGTTCCTGATTATTTGAGCACATCAACAGCTTCCCCTCCTTCCTCCGCAGGAGTAGTTTGACCGGGACGACGGCGCGTAATTGCTGTTCCGGGAGCCGGTGTTCGGGCTGTAGCCGCGGCTGTTTGCCGGCTTTGACTGGCAGGCTGCGTGAGCGCCCACAAATGGGAAAATAAGATCCTCAAAAATGGTGCCCTGAGCCAGACCGGAACAGCCGTCCATTACATTTTCAAATGACTGCCATGGAACGTAAGCCATGGCGATTGGTTTGTTGGAAAGGTTCATGGTAACTCCTTGATTTTATTGTTAGTTCAATATTATGTAGAAAAAGGTCGAAGTGTGAAAAGTAGTTGACAAATCGGAGAAGCTGTTGTATCATAACAGTAATCGTTACTACTTTAGAAAAGGGCGGTGGCAATGGCTGAATTAAAATACAGCAGGCAGCGCGAGGCTGTTATGAATTACCTTCGTTCCACAAAGTCCCATCCGACAGCGGAAAAGGTATATTCTGCCGTTCGGAAGGAGTTTCCCAGGGTCAGTTTGGGAACGGTTTATAGAAATCTGAACCTGTTAGCGGACCGGGGAGAGATTCTTCGGTTTGCCTGCGGAGACGGAGCGGAGCATTTTGACGCCACTACAGAGCCCCATTCGCATTTTATCTGTCGCCAGTGCGGCGCCGTGCAGGATGTGAATGCCGGATTATCGGAGGAGATCCGGGATGAGGCAGTACGGGATTTTTCCGGAGAGATCGAGCGGTATGAGCTCTATTTTTACGGAATATGCGAGCAGTGTTTATCCAAAAAAAATAAAAATAAAGGAGACTAAGACTATGAAAAAATTTGTATGTTCAGTATGCGGTTACGTTTACGAGGGAGATGAGCCACCGGCAGAGTGCCCTCAGTGCCATCAGCCGGCTGAGAAGTTCAAAGAGATGACCGGCGAGAGAGAGTGGGCAGCCGAGCATGTAGTAGGCGTTGCCAAGGGCGTCAGCGAGGATATCGTAGCAGATCTCCGCGCGAACTTCGAGGGCGAGTGCTCCGAGGTAGGTATGTATCTGGCTATGGCGCGTGTAGCTCATCGCGAGGGTTATCCGGAAGTTGGTCTTTACTATGAGAAGGCCGCTTGGGAAGAAGCAGAGCACGCAGCTAAGTTTGCGGAGCTTCTGGGCGAGGTTGTTACCGACTCCACGAAGAAGAACCTGGAGATGCGCGTAGACGCTGAGAACGGCGCGACCGCAGGTAAGTTCGACCTGGCTAAGAGAGCTAAGGCAGCAGATCTGGATGCAATCCATGATACCGTTCATGAGATGGCAAGAGACGAGGCGCGGCATGGTAAAGCGTTCGAGGGCCTGTTAAAGAGATACTTTGGTTAAAGGCCGAACGCTTCAGCGTTCGAAGGTTTGCTCAAGAGGTATTTTAGCTAATAAGCGAACGCTTCAGCGTTCGAAGGCCTGTTAAAGAGATACTTTGGTTAAAGGCCGAACGCTTCAGCGTTCGAAGGTTTGCTCAAGAGATATTTTAGCTAATAAGCGAACGCTTCAGCCTTCGAAGGCCTGTTAAAGAGATACTTTAGCTAAAAACAGAACATAATTTTATGAATTAAAAAATGGGATTTGATCGGAAGAAGCCTATAGAGGTTTTGGATGGTTAAGTCCTATTTTTATGCTGCGACATGCAAAATAAAAGTATTAATGCGGAGGCCCAGAGAAAATGAACCTCCGCATTACAATCACTCGATTTTTGTATCGTAATATTCCTCACCGTCGTCCATACAGGGAACGGCATAGACTCTTTTTCCGATGATCGTCCGCAGATTTTTGATATCCTCCAGATCCGAGGAGCCAAATTCCTGATAGCAGGTCTGCTCGCTGGCCTCGTTCAGATCGTCGTAGAAATCTGTGACGTACACGCAGAACTCATCCAGAAGATCCTCAAAGGGAACCTGCGAAATATTGCTGGGGGAACCGTCCTCCTCTCCGTATTGGTCCGGCTCCATTTCAAAGGAAAGAGATGTGACGAAAACCTCCTCCGAGGAGTCGGTCTCATACGGCGACTTTGTTTTGTAAATGCCTTCCTCTATCTTTTCATAATCCGCTGTTTCATATTTTTCTGCGGGATAGTTTTGAAAATTTTTCATTTTGACCTCCATTTCTGAGCGAACAAGTTCGCTCTAGCGACTTGTCGCGAAGAGGCGATGAGAAAGCTGCGTATGCAGTTTCTCATCTGCCACTACCTCCCATTTATGTCATTAGAGGCCGCCCATACGGGCAGCCCCCTTTATAATAAAAACCTATTGCTTATGCCAGTGCGTCAACCAGCTTCTTAACAGCGGCAAGCGCCTCATCTGGGAGCTTGTCATAGCCGCCCTTATCGGTGGAGAATTTCTCTACTGCATCAACGCGGTGCTGCATAGCGTTCTTCAATGCTTCTTTATATTCAGGATCGTTCAGATCCGGTACGAAGCCTTCCCAGTCCATAATCTCGATGTCCTCGAACGGACCCCACTGCTTGAAGTCTGCCTTGCCCTCTACGATAGATTCCAGGATGCCGAGGGTATCCTTCGGCTGAACCTTCTTGCCCATGAAGTCGCCCGTATTTACGATGTAGCAGTCTACGTTCTTCTCCTCTACCAGCTTTTTGAACTTCTCATAGTCGTTTACCAGCGGATAGGTGCGGAACGGGTTAGCGTAAGG
>CANPZR010000078.1 GCA_947589175.1 uncultured Lachnospiraceae bacterium
GAAAGGGATACGCAACGCTTTTTCTGACATTCTTTTTCCTGACAATAAGTTCCATCATGATTACTTCCGGCCGGTATTCCAGAGAGCAGAATGAGAAGCTGAGCCGTGGATATTATACGGAAAATGCCTATAATATAACGGTTTCCGGCGTGGAGGATGAGGAGAAGATGCTCGCGTGGCTGCGGGGAAATCCCTGCCGAAGCTGTCTGGTATATCGGATGGGGCTCTCGGAAACGACTGATTTCAGAGGAGCGGCATTTGACGACGGGGCAGAGCTGCCCCCGCTCCGCGAGGGACGATTCTTTACTCCCGAGGAGAGCCGGTCGGACGAGAGGATTGTAGTGGCGGGGGAGGAGCTGTTGAAAAATGCCGTGACGAAAGAGGGGCAGAAGTGGCTGGAGCTTTCGGGCACGGAGTACCGGGTGGTGGGCGTTCTGGGGAAAAGATCCCGGTCGCGCCTGGATTCTATGGCGTTTGTTCCTCTGGGAGCGGTCGTGTCTTTGTGCGGGGCCGACGGGACCTATATGGTGGACGGCGGGGAGGAGGAAGTCCGCGCCGCCTGTGACGCGTTTCGCGCGAGGTGGGGGGACAAGGCGACAGGAGAAGAACCGGCGATGCACCGCTCCATCAGCGTGGGGGATGCGGAGCCCGAGGGGACAGAGCGGGTGATGAATCTTATATATGCTGCCGTCATTTTCTCATTTGTGCTGGCCGCCGTCTCCTGCATGATGTTCTGGACCGAGTACCGCAGGCAGCGCTTATTGGGAATGTGGATTCTCGGCTGCACTGGGACGGAGATGACCGGATGCCTGCTTTTTTCCTGGCTAAAGGCGGTTATTCCCGCTGTGGCGATGGCCTGCGTGACCGCGTTTGCCCTGTGGCGCGCGGGGATTCTTGCGGAGCTTAGGTGGCGCGACATGGGGATTTCCGCTGCCGTGGCGCTGGGCTTTGGCCTGGCAATTCTGCTGATCAGCCGCCTGTTTTCAAGAAAACCGGCGCGCTCACCCTCCCGTGCGGGCCTCTTTGTGAAAAATGGGATTCTGACCGTGCAGTTCGCCCTGTTTTTCTGGATTTTCGTTCAGATTGCCGGTTATTATGTAAATATGAACGGCGATTCCTGGATACAGACCTGCAAGGGAGACTGGTCCTATTTTACCCTTACGCTGAATGACGCCGAGAGCTCCTTCGACGGGGCGATACAGGCGGAGGAGGATCCGCTGTTTCATGTTCACGCGCAGGCGGCGCTTGGCAGGTTGAGGGAGACGGATGATTTTACCTATATGGCATATACAAAGGAAATGGTGAACCGGATGGACGAGGACACGCTCCGGGAGCATTTCGGTGATGAGGATTATGAGCCGTTTCTCCAGAACAGCCAGTATGGCTTTGAGAGCATCCCCGCCCTGAAGCCGCACATGGAGGAAATTGACGGCGTCCGGCAGATCGCCATGTCCTTTGCCAGCATGGACCAAAACGCGGTGGAGCATTACAACCTGAAGGCGCAGGCGGGGCGTCTGTTCAAGGCGGATGAATTTCGCGCGGCAAAGGACCAGAGGGAGTTTCCCGTCCTGTTAGGCGCCGCCTATGCCCCTTATTTTTCCGTGGGAGGGAAATTTCCGTTTTATACGGCCTATGGCACGCGGTGTACGGCGCGCGTCGTGGGGATTCTGGAAAAGGATATGAGGATTATTACGGAAATGACAAATGAGGACGACGGCTATCCCACGGTGCTGGACTATGATATCGTGCTCCCGTTCCTCGCGTTCGAAAAGCTGCCGGAGGCAGAGGAGATGCGGTCGTTCGCGTTGGAAAATGACACAAGAAGCCTTCTTGGCATCCTCGCCGTGGCGGGGGAGGCCGGGAGCGTGCAGAGCGTGGAGGTGCAGAAAAAGGTGAATGACATCTACCGGAGCGAGAGCCTGTTTACCGTGATGGCGAATAATGCCACGACGGGGGTATGGCTGTTCCAGAGCGAGACGAGGGAATCCGTTGCCATCCTGACGGCGCTGATGCTTGTGGCACTGGGGTTTCAGCTATTCTCCCTCTGCGCCGGACTGATCAGCAAAATCGAACGGCGGATGTACCGTTACAGCATACAGCTTTTGAACGGCGGGACCGTGGGGAAGATTTTCCGGGGATATTTCCTGGAAATTGCCGGAATTACATTGGCTGGACTTGGGATTGCGTTGAGCCTGCAGCGGAACATGGTGCTTGTCCATACAAGGTATCTTCTGGCGACGGGCGCCGCGTGGCTGATTCTGTTTGCGCTCTCCTGCGGGGTAATCGGGGGGAGGCTTATGAAACTTGATATGGAAGAAATAATGAGGAGAAAGGAGTCGTGATTGCGATGAAAAGCAGTAGAGAGAAAAAATGGGCCTGCGGCCGGATTTTGTGCCTGTGCGCGGCTGTACTGATAGGACTGTGCGGATTGTGCGCCTGCGGCGCCAAGGAGGCCGCTTCAAGTGAGGGCGGCAGTTCTGCGGAGAGCCAGACGACAGAGCTGATTGACAAGTATGAGGGTATGTGCGAGCTTATGGGAATCAATGTGAGCCAGGAAAAACGGATTGTGTACGAGGCGGGAGGGGATAAGCTGTCCGGCTACACGGCCAATCTGTCGCTTGGCTGCAGCGGGGACATACCGGAGCGGGATCTGGCGGGAATCGCCTGCGGATATGTGATGAATTATATGGTGACGAACGGGGCGGATATCGCGGAGTGCAAGGTCTCCCTGCTATCAGACACGGAACTGATTGATAAGGCTGTCGTGCGGTTTGCCGATTTTTCCCGCAGCCACGCGGATGTTTCTTTTGAAAAGTCCCAAAAGACATACCGGGTGGATCGGGACTTGCCGAAGGATCTTCTTTTGTACACGGAAACAACAGCCGGGTCCTGCGGATTTGTCCCTTCCGGCGGAGAGGAAAAGCTGCAGGGCGTCTCCGTGGCACAGGAGATTTCTTTTCTGCGGGATGTGACGGACGACGAGAGGGAGAAAATGCTGCGGGAACACATTATTCGTGAGAAGGAGGAGATGGACGACGAGGAGTCGCCCCGGATCGAATATCGGTTCAGCGTCTATGGAAGGGATGGGAAAAAGCAGGATATTGTTATGAGACAGGCCGACGAATCGGGAGAGACATGGGAGAAAATATAAAGCTAAATGCACTATTTCGCAAAGCGAAAGAAATTGCTTTCAAAAAATGAAAGAAATTTCTTTCGCTTTACATTCCCCCTCAAGTTATGGTAAAATAAAATATCTATACGAGTAGCAGAAGGAAATCCTTTCCTCGCCAGGGGGGCTCGGATTTTGCTTCGCAAAACAAGGAGGATTATGTAAAAAATGGTTATTAAGATTTTATTACTGATTGTATTCTTTGCTGTGATGGTGGGCGTGGGCGTCTACTCCCGCAAGCACGCGACGGATGTGAGCGGATTCGTTCTGGGGGGACGCTCCGTGGGACCGTGGCTGACGGCGTTCGCCTACGGCACTTCTTATTTTTCAGCGGTGGTATTCGTGGGATACGCGGGGCAGTTCGGGTACAAGTACGGACTGGCCTCCACATGGGTAGGCATCGGCAACGCGCTGTTAGGCTCCCTGATTGCGTGGGTGGTTCTGGGACGGCGAACCCGGATCATGACCAAGCATCTGAAATCCATGACCATGCCGGACTTTTTTGGCAAGCGGTATGACAGCCAGGCGCTTCGGCTGGCTGCGTCCATGATCGCGTTTATTTTCCTGATTCCCTATACGGCGTCAGTATATAACGGCCTGTCCTATCTGTTCGGGATGGCGTTCGACGTGGACTTCAAGGTCTGTGTCATCGTGATGGCGGTGCTCACGGGAGTTTATGTCATAGTCGGCGGCTATATGGCCACGGCGCTCAACGATCTAATTCAGGGCATCATCATGCTCTTCGGCATCGTGGCAGTGATCGCGGCGGTGCTCAGCGGCCACGGCGGATTTATGGCGGCGGTAAAAGAGCTTGCCGCTGTTCCGAGCGATGTGATGCCGGGAGCTTACGCGTCCTTTTTCGGACCGGATCCGCTGAATCTGTTAGGCGTGGTAATCCTCACCTCTCTGGGTACCTGGGGACTGCCGCAGATGGTGCAGAAATTCTATGCGATTAAGAGTGAAAAGGCCGTTCACACGGGAACGATTATTTCCACCCTGTTTGCCGTCGTAGTGGCGGGCGGCTGCTACTTCCTCGGCGGTTTCAGCCGGATTTCCGGCGTGCAGCCGGCGGCGGACGGGACAATCGTATATGACACGATTATTCCGACGATGCTCTCGTCTTTGTCCGATATTCTGATCGGCGTGGTAATCGTACTGGTTCTGTCGGCTTCCATGTCCACTCTCTCCAGCCTGGTGCTGACGTCCAGCTCCACGCTGACGCTGGATTTTATCAAGCCGTTATTTGTAAAAAATATGGACGAGAAAAAGCAGCTCGTCTATATGAGAATATTATTGGCGGTATTCATTGTCATCTCCGTTGTGATCGCGCTCGATCCACCGGCCTTTATCGCCCAGCTGATGGGTATTTCGTGGGGAGCGCTGGCGGGAGCCTTTCTTGCGCCGTTCTTATACGGCCTCTACTGGAAGGGCGTCACGAAGGCGGCCGTGTGGGCCAGCTTTATATGCGGCGTAGGCATTACGGTAGCCAATATGTTCTTTAAATTTATCGCGTCCCCGATCAACGCGGGCGCCATCGCCATGATTGCCGGCCTGATTGTCGTTCCGGTGGTCAGCGTGCTCACGCCGAAGATGAAGGGAGAGCAGGTAGAGGAGATTTTCTCCTGTCTGGAGGAGAAGGTCACCGTAGAGAAAAAGGTTGCCCTGCCCAAAGAAGAAGCGTAAAGAGAGGGAGGCTTTTCGCATATTATTATAATATAAGAAGAAGGGGGCCAAAGGGCATCTTGGCCCAATGAGATCACGGAGGCAGGAAATATGGCAGGCGAGAAAAAATCGCAGAGTCTGGTCTTTTCCATTCTGCGCATGTCTGTGGTTCCGATTCTTTTACTGGGAATCGTGCTCACTCTTTACAGCTACCGGTCGGTGCGGGCGGGAATGGTCTATGAGATAAAAAAGAACCTTTCCGGTCTCGCCCATACCCTGATCAGCTATTACAATACCGTGGACGCGGGGGATTTTTCCTATGACACGGGAAGGCTCATGAAGGGGGAGACGGAGCTGACGTCCGACTATCGGATATTAGACGACATCAAGAGCGATACGGGAGCTGAGCTGACGATCTGTATCGGCGCCACAAGACGCCTGACGACGGTGATGGACGCCAGAGGAAACCGCATTGTGGGAACACAGGTCAAGGACGACGTGGTGGAGGCGGTGCTGAACCGGGGCGAGGAGTATTTCGGTGAAAATATCATGGTCGGCGAGGAGGAGTATTTTGCCTACTATGTGCCGATTATAGATAATGCCGGGGATGTGATCGGAATCAGCTTCGCGGGACTGCCCGCGCGCTCGGTCAATCACTCCATCCGGGATATGCTCCAGGGGAATGTGATTATCTGTATTTTCATCATTCTTCTGACCGGGGCGCTCAGCCTGATTATGTCACAGAGAATCGTGGCGGCTATCCGCGGCATACGAAAGTATCTGGGAGGGCTGGCAAGGCGCGAGTTCAACCAGCAGATGCCGGAGGAGGTGCTCCTGCGCCGGGATGAGTTAGGCGAGATGGGACACTACGCGGTGGATGTGAAAAAATCGCTGGACGACATGATTTCCAAGGACGTCATGACGGGACTTCTCAACCGGCGGGCGTTCCGGGATCAGATGGTGTGCCGCCTGTCACAGGATAAGCTGTCCATCGCGATGTGCGACGTTGATTTTTTCAAAAAGGTCAACGACCAGTACGGACACGACGTGGGAGATACCGTGCTCATTTATGTGGCTCACGCCCTGCGGGACATCGTGGGCGAGAGGGGAATCGTCTCAAGATGGGGCGGCGAGGAATTTCTCGTGGAGTTCGACGGGACGGGCGAGGAGTTAGTGAAGCGGTTTGAAAATCTGCGCAGGGAGCTCCAGGTCAAGAAGTTCCGGGCGGAGGAGGCCATTTTCCAGATTACCATGACGTTCGGCGTGACCGATTACGAGAAATCCATGAAGTTCGACCGGAATGTCAAGGCAGCGGACGATCTGCTCTATTATGGGAAAAACCACGGCCGCGACCAGATCGTGACAGAGCAGAAAATACAGAAATGAAACATAATTGTGAAACAGAAAGATAAAAAATCAAAAAAGGATATTAAAGGAGGAGAAGCATGAGAGGTATAGAAACCCCTATGAAAAAACTGCGCAAGCAGGTGTTTACAGAGGTGGCAAAGGTCGCCTTTGAATCGACGAATATCAACGACGATATTGAGGCGATTCCGTACCGGATTACGCCGAACGAGGTGCCGATGTACCGGGAGAGCATCTACCGCGAGCGCGCCATCAGCTCGGAGCGCGTCCGCCTGGCGATGGGACTTTCCCTGCGTCCGGACGACGAGCCGGTCCATGTAACCGCCGGTCTGGACGCCAGCAACGTGGCGGAGAAGTACTATGAGCCGCCGCTGATGCAGGTGATTCCGTCGGCCTGCAACATGTGTGAGGACAATGTTTATGAGGTATCGAACCAGTGTCAGGGCTGCGTGGCGCATCCCTGCCGCGAGGTGTGCCCGGTGGGCGCGATTACCATGGTGAAGGGCAAGTCCTTTATCGACAAGGAAAAATGTATCAAGTGCGGAAAGTGCAAGGCCATCTGCCCCTATGACGCCATTGCGAAAAAGGTGCGCCCCTGCGCAGCGGCGTGCGGCATCAAGGCCATCAGCTCCGACAGCCTGGGACGCGCCTACATAGACGACAAGCTGTGCGTGAAGTGCGGCCAGTGCATGGCGAACTGCCCGTTCGGCGCCATCGCGGACAAATCCCAGATTTTCCAGCTGATTCAGGCGCTGAAAAAGGGACCGGTCATCGCGGAGCTGGCCCCGGCGGTCATCGGACAGTTCGGCGACGACGTCCGCCTTTGGAAGATCAAGGCCGCTTTGAAGGAAATCGGCTTTATGGACGTCTACGAGGTGGCTCTGGGAGCGGATATCGGGGCAATCACAGAGGCGCGCCACTATGTCAACGAGGTCAAGACGGGCAAGCTCCCGTTCCTGCTGACATCCTGCTGTCCGGCCTGGTCCATGTTGGCCAAGAGGACGCTGCCGGACATGGTAGAGACGGTGTCCAGCGCGCTGACGCCGATGGTGGCTACGGCCCGTACCATTAAGGGCAGGCACCCGGAGGCCAAAATCGTATTCGTGGGACCGTGCGCGGCCAAGAAGCTGGAGGCCTCCCGCACGGCAGTCCGAAGCGATGTGGACTTTGTCATTACATTTGAGGAATTAGAGGCGATTTTCGCGGCGAAGGGAATCGACATGGCCACCTACGACTGCGAGGAGCCGATTCACGACGCCACCGGAACCGGCCGCGGATACGCGGTGGCAGGCGGTGTGGCGAGCGCCATTGAGAACTGTATCAATGAATACTATCCGGGCACCGAGGTGTACATCGAGCACGCGGAGGGCCTGGCGGACTGCCAGAAGATGCTGCTGCTTGCCAAGGCGGGCAAGAAGGATGGCTGCATGATCGAGGGAATGGGCTGTCCGGGCGGATGCGTCGCCGGCGTGGGAACCAATATCGCCATTTCGAAAGCGGCGCAGGCCGTGCGCAAGTTCGTCAAGGACTCCACCACGCCGCTGCCGCCGAAGGAATATTCGGAAATTCAGCTTCCGTAAGGAGAAACTGCAAGGGGCGCACTTTTTGCGAGTGCCGCCCCTTTTCTGCTAAGACAAAATGCGTCGCCGCCGGATCAGGCGCGCGGACGCCATGAGGAGAACAGGGCAATGATAAAAAAACTGGTGCTTTTTACAAAGGGAATCGAGACGCTTTGGTTTTTCAGCGAGCAGATCGGAAAGACATTTGAAAAGCTGGGCTACGAGGTGTTTTATTTCGACCAGTGCGCGGAGTACGACAGCTTTTACAAGCTGCTGGCATTCTGTGAGCCGAAAAAGACGGCGGTGGTCAGCTTTAATTTCGACGGCTGCAGCGGCGAGGACTACATGGTGGATGCGAACGGCGTGAATTTTTTTGAGGCCAGGGAGATTCCCTTTATCAATATCGTGGTGGACCACCCGTTTTACTATCACAAGTTTGTTCCCTTTCTCCCCAAGGATTATACGCAGATTTCCATAGACCGGGAGCACGAGGCGTATCTGCGGAAATTTTTCCCCGAAATAAAGAGAGGGCCCTTTCTGCCCCTGGCGGGGACGTCTCTCTGGACGGAAAAGACGCTGCCGGGGTGGGACGAGCGCCCGATGGACGTGGTCTTTACAGGCAATTATGAGCCGCCCTCGGATTTTGAAAAGGTGCTCACGAGAAACGGGGATGAGTACGCGAAATTTTACTACGATATTATCCATGATTTTATCGAGCACCCGCACATGTGCATGTCAGAAGGCATCATAAAGCATATGCGGGAGGAGGTAGTGGATCTGACGGAGGAGGGCCTGAAGGAGTGTATGCCGACCATGATTGTGATCGACATCTATGTGCGGCATTATTTCCGGGGCGAGGTGATCAAGCACCTGGCGGACCATGGCGTCAAGGTACACTGCTTCGGCGGGGGCTGGGACAAGCTGCCGTGCGAGCATCCGGAAAATATCATCAACGGGAAATTGCAGAATTCCCTCAGCTGCCTGCAGATGATCAGCCAGGCGAAAATTTCCCTCAACGTCATGCCGTGGTTCAAGGAGGGGGCCCACGACCGGGTCTTTAATTCCATGCTCAACGGCGCGGTGTGCTTTACGGACTGGAGCCGCTACATGAAGGAAATTCTGCGGGACGGGGAGGACGTTATTTTTTATGAGTTAAATGAATTAGAGGGGCTCTCGCAGGGGATCAAGGAGCTGTTAGGCGACCGGGAGCGATGGGAGGATATACAGAAGAAGGCGTATCAGACGGCGGCTGCCGGGCACACCTGGGAGCACCGGGCGCGACGCGTCCACGAAGAAATTCTTTGCAAGATACCATAAAATGGAGTATAATTGAGATGTTTTAGAATTTTGAGAAATCAAATGTAGCAAGAAATGTGGGAGGACACGGGGACTGGGAGGAAAGGAGACGGACAAATGGCCAAAAACAAACCGAAAAAGAAAAAGCATAAAAAACATAGAAAGTTCTGGCTGGGAGTCAAGATCTTTATTTTGCTTTTGTTACTTACTATTTTATTTGGCGGACTATTTTTTTACTTTAAGTACGGGGATGAGCTTTTTGCCATGCACGACGAGGCCAAGGCGCTGGTGCAGGCGTCCTCGGCGGAGACGTTCCGCACGTCGGAGACTACTATCGCGTACAACCGGAAGGGCAAGCAGATCGCGGTGCTCAAGGGGGACAAGGACGCCTATTATCTGGAGCTGGAGTCCATTCCCCAGTACGCCAAGGACGCCATGATCGTAACGGAGGACAAGAAGTTCTACAAGCATCACGGCATTGATTTAAAGGGCATTATGCGCGCGGTGGTGGAGCTGGTGAAGAATAAAGGGGAAAAGAGCCAGGGCGCTTCCACGATTACCCAGCAGCTGGCCCGCGGCGTGTTCTTGTCCCCGGAAAAGACCTATGAGCGCAAGATACGCGAGATTTTCTTGGCCAGGGAAATTGAGGAAAAATATAGCAAGGATGAGATCCTGGAATTTTACCTCAACACCATTTGTTTTTCCAACGGCTATTACGGCATTGAGGCGGCCGCGAGAGGGTATTTCAGTAAGAGCTGCCAGGAGCTCTCTCTGGGGCAGATTGTCTTTTTGTGCGCGATTCCCAACCGGCCGATTCTCTACGACCCGACCACGCATTATGACAATACGGTCGAGAGAAA
>CANPZR010000079.1 GCA_947589175.1 uncultured Lachnospiraceae bacterium
TTATTAGGTCTGATTGGTTTGATTGGTCTGATTGGTTAGTCTGACCATTCTGACCAAAATCATATGAATACTTTTCATCCAAAGGAACAATAATTCTAAAAATATCGCCTTCAATAAATTCCGGCATTTTCCCCGAATAATATTTGCTATATTTAAACAAATTGCGAACGCCAGAACCAAGCTGATCTGCAAACCCTATATTTCTAAAAAAAGAAGCAATGACCGGATTCTTTGGAATCGGTTGCAAATTATCTTCTGTAATGTATCCATCATTTGCTGCACGATTCGCATTTTCCACATACATACGCTCATTTTCAATGACAAATTTAGCTGTATAACTGTTAGTAAATTCCCTGTGCATCAAAACATTACTTACCATTTCTCTCAAAATAGTATTTCTCAAACTTTTATTAACATCGCCTTCCAAAAAAAATTTATCCGGCAAATGTTTTTTACCAAAATCCATAAGTCTGTCATAGCTTTCAATTAGATTAGTTTTAATTACCTCTCTGTCATCGTATCTGTCCACATTCACTTTACGAACAAGTGCATCTGTTACATAAGCCGGAGCAACATTTAAGATAACATCATCTTTTCCCAAAAGCATAATCGCAGCAAGATTGTATCCTTCCTCGCCCGTTGCAATATCCCTTCCATATAATCCGGCACTTTTTAGCACTTCTTCATCATCCATAGATGTCCACGGATGTGTTCCGCCTGCGTGATTTTGTGCCAGAATTCTGATTTTCGGCAATAAATCCAGTCGTAAATCATCTAATTTTGCATACGGATATATCTTCTTTTCTGTAAAAATATTCTGCTTACGAATATACATTTGTGCAATCGCCCCAGTGGCTGTTACTTTGATATCTGCATCATCTACTCGGTCATATATTATCTTTTTATAACTGTGTACTTCTGCGCTTGGTGGAACATGAATATGAATTATTGTATGTTTTTCATCATATTCAATTTTTTCCGGCACTAAATATACCGTAGGAGAAAACAATGCCGGATTACTCACTACCTTAATAAAATTCCTAATCATATCCTGCACAGCACTCTCCGGCACACCCAAAACGGTTCCATCATCCAATACGCCCAGAAATATATCTCCTCCAAAACGGTTCAAAAATGAACATACCGTTTCATAAGTATCTGATTCAATTCCATTTCCGCAACGCTTAAATTCAACTGCTACTGTTTCACCTATTGTCAGCATGGATTGCATTGTCGCTAAATCCATCTTGTAATCTCCCTTCACAAATCCGCAAGTACATCCTAATCAAGGATGAACACCACAAAAATAGTATCTACAAATTTTAACGATTATTTCAATAATATACATTTAGTTCATAAAAGCTGATTCTCTCCGGTATGACCACACGACGCCACACAGGAGGATGGGTATCCTCCAATACAATTTTTAATATATATCCTGCCACTTTTATTCGATACCTCCTTACATATCCAGCCATTGTTCCATCAAAGCATCGCTGTCAAACAATACATCGCTCGGCAACTGAACGTCATATTTCTTAACAAAACTATCTATAAACGTGCTAGATGGTTCTTTATTCCTGATATATTCCTGTTCCAGATCTGCTTTCATCTGCTCTCTTTTTTCCACCGCTTCTTCTTCGCGTGCATAGACAATTCCATACATTTTCCCAAACGAAAAATAAATCTCATACAGATCATCTGGAGAAGAAAACAGGCTGATCTCCACAGTCTCGTCCATTACTTCACAGATTTCAAGATAAGTATTTTTATAATATCTTCGGGATTCTGAAAAAGTACTTGTAACATCCATCCATTGATTCACATCTATTCCTCCATCTGCATATTTTTCTCTGCACTTCCAGTATACCACAAGCAACTTGAAATGTCAGTAAATTTGAAATCTAAGGTTGCTTTATTATCATGCGTCTCTTCCCCTTGCGGATGCCTCGGTCTGCAATGTTCCACTCTAACATCTTTGAAACTGTCAATCTTTTTCATGCAATAGCCGCATAAACAAACTTGATCCTCCCACATCTGTTCCCGAACATCTTCCAAAACATTTGTAGGCATATCTTCATAATCCGCATCTGGATTTTGTAAACGGAATTCCATGAGACTACGCGGTTCTTTACCTTTCTTCACAACTATCATAAGCTATTCCCCCAACATTTTTTCTAAATCCAAAGCTGTCCTTGCAGCTGCAATATCCGGATCATTGGTTCCAACAATTTCTTCAATCTCTGTCAACACTTTATCCGCAGACTCATAATCATTCTTATCCATACATGCATAAAAAGTGTCCAAGCGCTGTACAACATCTTCCGGTCTTTCTGATACTTTCATAACTTCTCTAAGAATAGAATTTGCATCTCTTCCGTATGTCTGTGCTGCTGGCATATAGATTTCTCCATTATCCAAAATACGAATCTGTTCCCTTGAGACCGAGTTAATTACTGCTGGCGCATGAGAGCTTACAATAAACTGCACATTCGGAAAAATTGCATGAAGATCGCTCAAAATGGTCTGTTGCCACTGTGGATGCAAATGCAGATCCACTTCATCAATCAACACAACTCCTGGAGTTTCATCTAATACCTTATCGCCTAATGTTGGATTCAATACCGCCATTCTATAAGCAATATCTCCAATCATACTCAGTGTATTCTTGTATCCATCACTCATCTCATCCATCGCAAACTTCTTAGGTTCTCCATCTGTCGTTTCAAACTCCAAAACAAGTCTGAGTGTATCCAAATCAAAAATGAGAGAAGCTTTTTTTGCCCCGCTAATTCTTTCAAAGCTCCTGCAAATAGCTTTTTCAACCGTTTTTAGCAGTAATGGCCTCTCTATCACGCCCGTTTTCTGCTGATTTTGGAGACTTTTCAATGTCTGCACTTGAAACCAATTCAGCATCAGTTTCTCATTGGATTCTGCTGCCATACAATCCACATAACCAACCTGTCGCTTAAATTCTGTCAACGATTTAATATTTCTCTTTTCTTTCTTCTGTGCATACAAGCGTCCCGTTCCATAATAGGATATCATCGGAAGCACCAACGATTTATCTCCCGTCATAATCTGGTTTTGTACCTTTTTGGCAATACTCGTTAATTCGCCTGCATCTTTAATGGTAGTCTTGCCATTTTCTGAATTTAATGAACGAACCCATTTTACATCTTTCTGATCCAAACAATCGCCGGTACTGTCAATACATACCGGAAACTGGCGCTGTGGATCAATCGTACCATCCAAATCGTGGAATTCATACCTTGCATCGTCCTTTAATATCCCTCTGCTGACGCCTCCATCAATCCCTAATAAAAACGTGCTGACAGAAACAGCCACCGCATCCAATATCGCTGTCTTACCTGTTCCGTTCTTACCAACAATCAATGTTACATGTTCATTAAAATCAATATCTGCCTCTTTGAAGCATCTGTAATTTTTAACCTTTATATTCTTTAGCTTCACTTGTTAGCACCTCAATTCATTTCTACTTTATTTTTGCCAAAAATCGATTTTTAATGCTTTCTTGTTTCCCTTTGCCATTTACACCTTAGAACATTTCTTTCATTATAACACGACCTTTACAAATCCGCAGAATTCTTCATCCCTTGTGATTTCACATAATCTGCCCCGACCTCAAAATGATATTTTACAATTCCAAGGTCTACCTTGCTAAACATTCCGCCCTTATCCGTAAATTCCACGGAACCGTCCGCATTTAAGGCAATTTCAAATTTCTGCTGGTTCAGCGCCGTGGGAGCAAGGAGCGCCATCTCCACTCCAAAATCGAACCAGGAAGGCCTTTCTCCATCGGGAACAACGACCTTTTCCGGTTTCTTCGACTTATGCTGCCTGCCCTGATCCGCGCCGTATCCTACCGCAATTACAATGACAAGCCTCTCATCATCTTCCATCTCTGCCGGTACATTTTTCGCATTGAAGGTTCCGGCCCAACAGGTATTCAATCCGAGCTCCTGCGCCAAAAGCACCACCTGTTCCCCAAAATATCCGATTCTCTCCTCTAAGGATTCATCATCCCGCCCAATGCAGGCAATTACGCTTGGCGCGCTGCCAAGCCCCATAAAACGGTTCAAAACCTTGTTGAATGTCTTTCCGGCATCCGGACAAAATTGCATATGGAGGCTGCCAGCCGCATTACACTCCTCAATTTTTTCTTTCAGTCGCTCAACCTTTTCCGTCTCAATCGGCTTGTCAAGATAATTCCTGACAGAGTGACGCTCTCTGATAAGTTCGATATGATTCATCTTCCATCGCCTCCAATTTTCATAATTTCTATCTGACCAATTTTTCCGTCTTTTGTCATATCCTTATTGCATACCTCCTGCGATAATATTCCATAGTGCGATACTCCAAAATATCCTTCATATGTTCTGAAAACGCCGCATTTTTCGTCATGAGTTTCAAATCCTCCCTTATCGCAATAGCATACCCTTCCTTCTCAATAAAAAATCCCTTTCCGGATGCCAGCAAAAATCGGATCGGCATGCTTTTTGCCTTGTTTAAATGCTGTTTATCTGTCATGGATTTATAAAAATCATACGAAATATCCGGCTCAAAATCCTTCCAATTTGTCCCATGGTCAAAAAAACTTTTCCATGCCGTCAACACATCTTCGTCCTTGACTGCAAGCCGTATATCACCATCGTTGTAAAAGCTGTATAAAATAGGCATTTTATATACCTTCTGCATATTCGTTGTTTCAATCAATGACAGAAATTCTCTGCCAATTCCCGCATAAACCTCCTGCTCCGCGGCAGACAACTCATTCATTTCGTTTAAAAATTCCATATATCCCCGAAATGGATTTTCCTTGGCGTGCTTGATACAATACTGGTAAATGTCATCATTCATATATGTGAACAGTTCCATGCGTGTCGGCACCCTGCCATCCAAAAGCTCTTTCACTCTGTAAAACTCCTGCCGGATCCGTTCCTTGACAGATAGAGATTTCCTATCCATTTCCTTGAATAAATCAATCAGCCGCATATCAAAATCCACAATGCAATCATCGGGATATTCTATATTGCAATAATCATATGCCGACTTTTCCACAGGGCTTTTTGTGCCGCTCAAAAGCAGGGGCGCGCTTCCTGCTTTTTCATAATTTCCAATAAAATCTAAAACATTTAAATATTCCTTGCCCTTGCTGGTACGAAGGCCGCGCCCCAACTGCTGCAAAAATACCGTCGGCGACTCGGTCGGCCGCAAAAACATAACCATGTCAAGCGAAGCGATATCCACGCCCTCGTTAAACATATCAACCGAAAAAATCACTTGAATCTCTTGATTTTTCAATTTTTCAATCGCTCTGTCCCTATCCTCCGCGAACTCGCCATCCGCATTGCTATATACCGCCACTGCCGCTATTCCTCTTTTGCAAAATTCCTTTGCCATTTCCTCTGCGTGTTGTCTGGAACAGCAAAAGCCAAGCGCTCTTTTTGACCGATATTTCTTATAATACTTATAAATCAGATCGTATCGTTTCACATTTCCAATATATGTTTCATTCAATTCTTTTTCATCATAACGGCCTCTTACGAGGTGCAGGGACGAATAGTCCGTTTCATCATATATTCCGTAATAGTGAAACGGCACCAGCGCTCCTCTATTGATCGCATCTTTTAGTGAAATTTCATAGGGCACATTATAATCACAGATTTCATAAATATTTTTGCCGTCCATCCTGTCGGGCGTAGCGGTGAGCCCCAGCAGAAACTTAGGTCGAAAATAATTTACAATTCTCTGATATTGGTCATTTACCGCATGATGAAACTCATCAATTACCAGATAGTCAAAATAGTCCGGTGCAAAATAATCCTCCGTGAGATATTCGTTCCTGCCAAGCGTCGCCACAGACGCAAAAATCACAGATTTATCCGTATCCTTCTGCTTGCCATAGAAAAATCCATAATCCTCTGACTGTCTTACATTTCGAAAAGATGCCGCCGCCTGTTTTAATATTTCCTCCCTGTGAGCCACGAATAATACATGCTCATACCTGGCAGAATCAAACGCCGCCAGATAGGTCTTTCCCACGCCGGTAGCCGCCTGCACAAGCCCTTTTGCCGCGCCCTCCGCCCTGCTGTCCTCCAGCGCATATAAAGCCTCTATCTGCGCGCCTCTCGGCTGAAACAGGGACTCTATTTTATCATTCGCGTCCTCCAGATTATCATATTTTGCCAGATCCTTTGATACCGCCGGCTTGTGCCAGTTCTTCGAGTATCTGATTAACTCCTTATCATCAATCACAATGGAATGATTTTCAAACAGATCGACAAAAACAGCATAAAACAAATCAAAATTTTTCTTATCATTAAGACTATTAAAGCGATAATTCCACTCTATGCCCGAAGTCAGCGCGCTTCGTGAAATATTGGACGAGCCTATATAGATTTCGTCCATATTTTCATAATGAAATATGTATGATTTGGGATGAAATGACCGTTCCTTATCATTATAAAAACGCAAATCCGCCCTGTCGCCCAGTTCTTTTTTAATCAGATACAGCGCCGACGGCTGCGTGATGCCAAGATAATTTCCCGTAAGAATCCTCACCTGTACACCGCGGTCCAATGCCGCTTTCAAATCCTTTACAATCATTCTGACGCCGGATTCCATAAGAAAAGAAACAATAATGTCAATTCCCTTTGCATTTAACATGCTCATTTTTAACTGGTAATACAAAAAACGGCTTTTGTCCCTATCACCAGTCATAACGTCTGTATGCTCTATTTCAAATCCAGCCGCATCTATCTTTTCCGCAAAATCAGATTGAGCCATTTTTCTTCACTTCTTTCTGGACGCGCATCCGTAGACACCCATTGTTCTTCCATCTCCAAACCATCTATTCCGCTTAACAGATCCGCAAAAGCCGTCTCTGTCATATCCGTAAAAAATCGTCCGTTTCTTTCGCCCGCAAAGATTCCATATTTGAACGATGTGTAAATGATTCCATTCTCCTTTAATGCAGCCGCCATTTTCTGCATAACTTCCTTCAGCTGATCAATCGGCAGATGAAGTATAGAAGAACACGCCCATATGCCGTCATACTCATTTACTGCCGATAATTCTCCAAAAAACATTTGCCTGACCTTAATTCCCGTGTACGCACTGGCCAGCCTGCATAGCTCTGACGAGCCGTCCGTAGCATCCACGCGATATCCATGCTCCAGAAAATACTTTGTGTCACGTCCAGAGCCACAGCCAAAGTCAAGTATATACGAGCCCTTTTCTAACTTTTCCAAAAAATGTTCCTGTATCGTAGTAAAATCAATATTAACTGTGCTTTTGTAAAAGTCGTCGGCACAGTTGTCATAATAGTCAAGAGTGTTATTGCGTTCCATGTCTGTTCAGTCCTTAACACTAATATTCATATGTTTACCTATCAATAGTTTTGTAGTTTGCCGTAATGATTTAGCTTTTTTTATTATAAAGCTAGAGTTTTGAATTTGCAATATATTATTCTTCTTAATCATATATACTTTTCTAGCAAATAACTGAACAATCTTAAGGGCAATTCTTCAATACATTTGAGCTTCTTGCCCACTTTGAATGGCTGAAGTCCGTAATACAAGTTAAGTATAACATAGGATAGTGTCCCAAAATCTGTACTCGCACATTTTTATTTCTCTCTTTCGTGTCTTTTCTATAATTATTATCTCATGAAAATGTAGAGAATACGAGGATTGAAAGAATTATAATTATTTTATTTCCGTTGTCCTAGCTCATCATACTTTTCCACCATAATTTCTTCCGCAATCTTTAAATTTCCATTTAGTAAATGTAACTCCTCTTTCAAATCCATGTACTCATCTGTATTCTGAATTCTCGGCGGCGTCGATCTGCATACCACTCGCCCAAATACTCTCCGCTGACTACTCCATGCGGGATATAAATCCTTCTGTAATAAAGTTGCAGACAGCTGCTTAATAGCATGATGCGTGTCACTACCTTTGAGTTCCACCAAAACTACAATGCCAGAATCTCGAACCAGCAGAGCGTTATCACATTTATAATTTGTACTTGCTTCCGGATCCGTTATTATCCCTTTATCTACGAAAAATTTTATTATTTCATGGCGCGGGCATTCTTTACTTTGATCCAAGATATATGTTTTCCCTTTTTCTTCACATTTGATCCTGGAGCGGTTATCCAAAAAATCAATGCACTTTTTTTGCTTCTCAATGTCGCCACAAGGGGGTTGGCTAAGAGGTTGCTGATAGTTATCTTCTTTAGACCGTTTCCCATTTTGTGGCCTTTTCTTCCCCTTCTTTTTCTCAGACTCTATATGTTTTGTTTGTTCCATACAGTCCTTTACTTTATCACAGATCATTTCTACCTCCTGTTACCCGCATCGTTATACAATATCCTGTCCATACGCTCATTTATGCTCTCCGATATTCCGTCAATCTGCAATGCGTCAATCAATCCTCTCTTTTCACTGACAATATTTTTCAGACTCCCTATTTCCGTCGAGATAAAATATGCTCCAACAGATTCCGGAACCACTCTAAATTCTTTGCGTATTACAGCATTTTCCGCACCTGTTTTCTTTTCCTTTCCCCCAGAATAAATCAGCAGATTAAACGCTGTCAGCATATACGGACTATGCGTGGTAATAACTACCTGACTGTTGCTGGAGTTTATAAGCAGCGCCGTCAGCTGCGCGATTTTCTCCTGAGAATCCGGGAACAAATGGGACTCCGGCTCCTCAAATACCAGAAATGTTTTTTCGCTTTTTAAAATTTCCAGAAAAATAATATTCAGCGCCCAGACAATCTCCTGCTGCCCGGATGAGCTAAACATCAGTTTCACCCAGTGCTCCTTATCATAATAAAGCTTTTCGCCTTCTTTATCATAAACATAATCACCGCGCAGAATCTCATGAATCAACTGGCGCGCTAACTCCACATCCTGATTACGAATTTGTCCCTTTACTGTTTTTAAATAATTTTGTACAATCTCATCCAGTTTTGAACCAAAGCCAGAACGCACATCCCGGATATACTGTGCAAATTCCTGCGTAATTAAATCTGTTTGAGAAATATCCACTTCGTTATCCTGTTCATAATGATTGGATAATGAAATCTCCTTTGATGCTATTCCATCCGGCAAAATTGTAAGCAAATTCCGCCCAGCGGGGATATATAAGAGCATGAAGTCATCCACAAAAATTTTCTCAATCGATTTTTTTGCACTGATGATAAAATTGTTTTTTTCCAAAATATTGACAGAAAAGGGCGTTTTATTATTATTTGTTGCGACTTTTGCCGCTTCTCTGATCATATTGCATATATCCTCTTTTAAAGATTTGCTGAAATTAAATTTTGCATACCGATCCTTATCCAAATTGATAGAAACATATCGATCTGTTTCTTTATCATAATAATAGCGAATAAAAAAATCCCCCATGTGTTTCGTCGTGCCGAAATAGCCCATGAATGGACGACGGATATATTTTAAAAAATTGGTATATAATTCATCTGTATAATTTAATTCAGTATTTATAACACCACTGAGATACTGCAAAAAATAATCCCTGATTTTTCTGCAAAAATATACCACCTTAATAAAAGTGCTTTTCCCGGATGCCTGAGGACCGATAACCACCTCAAGTTTTTTATTCAAATCAATATCTATTTTCTTTATCGGACCAAATTGTTCTATTGTAATATGACGCATCCATAATGTCTCCCTTCTTTTCAAAAATTTGGGACATAAAGCGGCTACGAACCCAACATTCATAGCCGCCTCTATACATTTCACCAAAAATTTCACACTTACTGCTGCCAATCTGCCACAGGCAAGTCCCACTCACCCCTGCACCAGAGCGACCGTCTCCCTAGC
>CANPZR010000080.1 GCA_947589175.1 uncultured Lachnospiraceae bacterium
CAGATGGAAGAGCTGATGAAGAGGTATCTGTTTGTCTTAGAGCAGATGGCTCATCAGGGAAATGAAAAGATAGAGGCGCTGAACATTATTCCGCCGGATGAGGAAGTGTACATGACGGGGGATTTTGCCGGAGAAACGGCGGATTACCCAAAGAGGACGGCGGTCTCCCTGCTTGCGGAGGCGGCGCGGACCTGGGGGGCGAAGCCCGCTCTGATCCGGGACGGGAAAACGGTATCGTATGAAGCCCTGCACCGTTCCTCCCTCTGCCTGGCGGAGAAACTGGGATTTTTGGGAGAGCGTTATGTGGCGGTAATCGCGTCGCACTCGCTGGAGCGTTATGTGGCGCTCTGCGGAATTTTGTACGCGGGCGCGGCGTATGTGCCGATCGATCCGGAATACCCGTGGGAGCGGATTCAGTATATGTTGGAGGACTGCCGCCCCGCCGCGCTGGTGACGGATTTTGAACCGGATCCGGAAAACGATGGCCGCAGGCCGCTCTGGGACTGGCTGGAAAAACATCATGTGCCGGTAATCCGGGTCCTGTGCCTGGAGGAGACCGCGCGGGAAAAAGAAAATACGCTTCCGTGGTCGGAGGAGGATCTCTGGCAGCGGGCGGCGTATGTGATCTATACGTCCGGGACGACGGGACGCCCCAAGGGAGTGGTGATGGAGCACAGAGGGTTCAGCAACATGATCTATTCCAACCAGGATTTTTACGGATTTTCTTCGGAGGACCGCGTGCTGCAGCTGGCAAATTATGTGTTTGACCAGTCGGTGATGGATATTTTTAATACCTTGACAGTGGGCGGAACGCTCTGCGTCATGACGCAGGAGGAGCGAGAGCAGGCGGGCGGAATAGAGGATTACTGCGTCCGCATGGGCGTCACGGTCATAATCGGCACGTCCGCTCTGATCGGCGCGCTGGATCCGGAAAAGATAGGACATCTGCGCCTGCTGGATGCGGGCGGGGACGTGGCCAGCGAGGAGATTTTTGACGCGTATGTCTGCGCGGAGCAGATCAGCAATTCCTACGGACCGACCGAGACGGCGGTTAATGCCACGGCATACCGGTATCTGCCCCCGGAGAGCGGTCGGAAGGACTATGTGCGCATCCCGATCGGACGCCCCCTGACCAATAAAAAGGTCTATATTCTTCAAAAGGATAAGCTGTGCGGAACCGGCATGACAGGCGAGATCTGCATAGCGGGCGAGGGCCTGGCCAGAGAGTATCTGAATCAGGAAAAGTGGACGCGAAAATATTTTGTGGAAAATCCCTTCGGGGAGGGGCGGATGTATCGGACCGGGGATCTGGGCCGCTATCTGCCGGATGGAAATATTGATTTTGCGGGCCGGATGGACCGTCAGGTAAAGATTCGGGGATACCGCATTGAGCTGGAGGAGATTGAGGAGTGCTTGCGTCGGCTTCCGGGCGTTCGGGAAGCGGCTGTCCTCTGCGTTCCGGGAAGGGGCGGCCACAGCTATCTGGCGGGATTTATGGTGTCGGATGAGCCGGGAGAAACGGATGAAATCCGTCTGGAGCTGTCGCAGATGCTCCCCGCCTGGATGGTGCCTCGCCATTTGCAGTTTGTGGAAAAAATGCCGTTAAATCAGAGCGGAAAACGGGACGACAAGCTCCTTTTAGAGCAGTTGGCGGATCGCCGCGAACAGCCGCAGGAGCCGCCCGCCACGTATTATGAGAAAATGGCTGCCGATCTTTTTGGTCGCATTTTTGAAAAGGAATTTGTCGGCAGAAAGGAATCCTTTACCGAACTGGGAGGCACGAGCCTGGACGCTATGAAGCTGGCCTCTATGCTGGCGCGCTACAAAATAGGAGTGCCGGAGCTGATTATGTGCCAGACGCCGGAAAAGCTGGGGGCTCTCCTCATGGCAAGAGAGAGGGGGACCGATTCGCGCAGCGGCGGATTTATGGTATTAAGGGAGGGAAGCGAAGAATTTCCTCCGGTGTACTGCCTGCCTCCCGCGGGGGGAAATGTGCTGTGCTATATGGAGCTGCTCCAGCAGTGGGATTATCCGGGAACGGTATATGGCATGTCGGATCCGAAATATGAGAAGTACGCGGAGCGGACGGTGAAACAGCTGGAGGAGGAACTGTATAAGCGGTTGCCAAATGATCCGTTGTGTGATAACCAATTACAAAATGAGCAGATGAAAAATAATCAGGCGCAGAATGGTCCGTTGCCGAAAGAGACAGAAAAAGAAGAAAACAGCTGGGATGAAACGCTTTCCCTGTATGAGCAGGAATTACAGAAAGTGTGGAAGCCCGGCGGCATCCTGGCGGGCTATTCGCTGGGCGGCAGCATTGCGTTCCGGCTGGCTTCCCGGCTGGAGGAGTCCGGTCAGGGAGCCGGAGGAATCTGGATGTTAGAGGCGGCGCCTTTGTCGGAGGGAGAATCCGGCGGAGAAGATGAAGTGGAGGAAACGCTGCAGCAGATGTTTCCGTCCCAGTGGACCGAGGAGGAATTTCAGCGTATGCGCCTGGGAGCCCAGCTGGTCATATGGCAGAATGTCATGAATCCGCTGACGGTGCAGGGACAGGTTCTGTGTCCGATCTGCGATATAGGGCTAGCGGACGGCCACGGAAGGCCCTGGCAGGGGTACACGCAGGCGGAATACGCGGTCTTTGATATTGACGGTTCCGAGGACGACCACCTGGTATTTTTGTCAAAATACAAAAATGAAATCAGTGAGATCCTGCGCGCGTCTAAATGGTCGTGATAAAATTTTGTGAAAAGAAAGGCCATGCTTGCATGAAAAGCATAATTTTGAAAACATCGTGATATCATGCAAAAATAAATATTTCACACAAGTTTAAAGAGCAGGAGAAGGGAGATACAAATTGTATGACACCGAGCAGAAAAAAATGTAAAATGGCGGCAATCTCAATTTTCGTGGCGGCCTGCCTGATTATTCCGAAAAGCGGCTCTGTTTCCGCGGCGGAGGATTTTTCCTGGCATCTGGAGCAGATCGACGCCCCGTCGGAAACGGCTTTTGATCCCGGCAATCCGGCCGTGGTCGCCGTGATTGATACGGGCGTGCGGACAGATCACCCCGCCCTCGCGGACAGCCTGTGGGTGAACGAGGCGGAGAAAGCGGGAAAAGAGGGAGAAGACGACGACGGAAATGGTTACATAGACGACGTCTATGGGTATAATGTGCGGTCCGATTCGGGAGACGTGGAGGACACGGATGGGCACGGCACCCATGTGTCCGGCCTCATTGCCATGAAACAGACGGGAAAGTCCGGCGTCCGGGGAGTGGATCCGAATGCCCGGCTCATGGTGGTCAAGGCGGGAAATTCCGCAAATGGGTTCAGCAGTAAAAATGTCGTTGAGGGAATCCAGTATGCTGTGAAAAATGGCGCCGACGTTATTAATCTTTCTCTCGGCACCGGATTTTGCACGGACGAGCTGCGCGAGGCAATCAGCGAGGCGTCCAAACAGGCGGTCGTCGTGGCGGCCGCGGGCAATGACCACTCGCCTACTTCCGAATCGCCGGGGGACGGCGGCGAGAATATGTTCCCTGCCGGTCTGCCGGATGTTATAGGAGTTATGTCGTCTGACCGCGATAACCAGTTAGCGTGGTTTTCAAATTGGGACAGCCAGCCGGGCACAGCGGTAGATTATGAGATTGCCGCTCCCGGAGAGGATATATATTCTGCGGCGCTGAATGGCCAGTACCGGACGGAATCCGGCACTTCCATGTCTACGGCCATCGTGTCCGGCGCATGCTGTCTGCTGATCGATGAATGGCGCAGTATTCAAAAGGGCAGCGACGGTTCCCTGCCCGGACCGGCGATTATCCGGGAGTGCGTCCTATCGGGAACCGGGGAGCCGGTGGTTCATACAGGTGAAAGCGGCGGTGGGCAGGAGTTTCCAAGCTTAAATGTATCCTCGGCCCTGAGCTATCTTCACAGCCACTACGAATCGCTTCCCTCGGCGACGCCGACAGCGAGTCCGACGCCGACGGCGAGCCCCGGCACATCGGCAGGAACTCCGGGCACGTCAACAGGAACTCCGGATACATCGACGGAGAACCCGGGCACGTCAACAGGAACTCCGGATACATCGACGGAGAACCCGGGCACGTCAACAGGAACTCCGGGCACATCAACAGGAAGTCCGGATGCATCGACGGAGAACCCTGGCACATCAACCGGGAACCCGGGCACATCGACGGAGAACCCAGATACATCAACGGGGAATCCGGGCACATCGACCGGGAGTCCCGATACATCGACGGAGAATCCTGGCACATCAACCGAGAATCCGGCCACACCGACAGCGGCTCCGGTGACGCCAACGGACAATCCGGACGCTGCGGGCGACGAAGACGGAAGCACGTATCAGAAGCCGTCTTCCTCCGAGACGACGGACGGTTCAGACGCCTCTGGCAGCACAAAAAAGAAAATCCAGAAAAAGAAGGCATCGATCCGCAAAGTGAGCCTGTCAAAGAAAAAGACAAAACTGAGCTTTTCAATCGGCGGCGTATCCCCGAACGGCTGGTATCTTTACCGCTCCGCCAAAAAAAAGGGAACGTATAAATGCATCAAAAAATTGAAGAAAAACAGCGCCGTCATTAAAAAGGGAAAAAAATATTATTATGTGCGGGCGTATAAAAAAATACAGGGGAAAAAGTATTTTAGTAAAAAAAGCAAAATTGTCCGTGGATGAATTTCACGCGCCTCGGATAATGATTTTTCTCGCGATGCTAATCCCCATTTTATAAGGAAGCGGTCTGAGATTTCGGTCCGCTTCCCTTAATTTTTCACGGATACTGATATGCTGCGGGCAGTGTTTTTCGCATTTGCCGCAGCCAATGCACTGCGAAGCAAAGCCGGGCTCCTTGCGCATTCCCATGTTCTGGGCAAATTCTACGCGGGCCGGAGATTTTTTCTCCATATACATCAGATTATAGTAGTAGAAATTGCCCGGGATGTCCACGCCGTGGGGACAGGGCATGCAGTATCGGCAGCCGGTGCAGCCCACTCTTTCCCGCTCCCGTATAATCTGCTTGATCTTTTCGACGACATGGAAGTCCTCATCCGTAAAATCTCCGGGATCCGCCTCTGATGCAATGCGGATATTTTCCCGCACCATCTCCTCTGAGTTCATCCCGGAAAGCACGCAGCTGACTTCCGGCTGGTTCCAGAGCCAGCGGAGCCCCAGCTCGGCCGGTGTATAATTTTTACTGTCAGAGGCCAGCGCCTGCCTGGCTTTCTCCGGCAGATCGACCAGCTTGCCGCCCCGCAGCGGCTCCATAATAATGACCGGAATCCCTTTTTCGGCAGCCGCCTGCAGCCCTCTCTTTCCGGCCTGTGTGTGCTCGTCCAGATAATTGTACTGGATCTGGCAGAAATCCCAGTCGTAGGCGTCCAGGATTTTCAGAAACATATCCGTATCCCCGTGGTAGGAAAAACCGATATTGCGGACGCTCCCCTCCGCTTTTTTTTGCCGGATAAACTCCTCAATTCCCAGACCCCTCAAACGCTCCCACTCTGCGTAATCCGTAAACATGTGCATCAGATAATAGTCGATGTGGTCTGTCCTGAGCCTTGCAAGTTCCGCGTTAAATGTCTTTTCCACCGCCGCCATGGAGCGCATAATATACTGCGGAAGTTTCGTGGCAATATATACCTTGTCACGGCACTGATTCTCATCCAGAATGCGCCCAAGGCACTCCTCGCTTCCCGGGTAAATGTAGGCGGTATCAAAATAATTCACGCCCTCTTCGATGGCAAGCAGCACCTCCCGCTCCGCCTTTTCATAGTCGATCGCGCTTCCTTTTCTGGTAAATCTCATGCAGCCATAGCCTAGCTGTGAAATTTTGTTTCCATATCGATCCGTTCTGTATTTCATAATCTGTCACCTCTTTTTTCTTTTTCATCCTGATAAAGCTATAGTACCATTTTTCGTTTATTCCATCAAGTCAAAAAGCAATTATGCCAAAGTGCCGAAAAATTTTCGTCCAAAGTGCCGAAAAATAATCAGCCAAAGTACCGAAAAATTTACGTCCAAAATGCCGAAAAATTTTCGTCCAAAGTACCGAAAAGTGATTGCATGGAATTAAAAAAAAGGGTATACTATAGGAAAACAGACATCTAAAAGGAGCATGTCAATGAAGAAATATAAAGGAAGAATCGCGGATGAAATTTTGAAAAGACGCCTGGCAGGCAAGGGAGCGGTATTGGTAGAGGGACCGAAGTGGTGCGGCAAGACTACGACGGCAGAGCAGGTTGCCGGAAGCATTCTCTATATGGCCGACCCGGAATTTGAGCAGCAGAACTTAGATCTGGCGGATATCAATCCCAAGGCTCTTTTGAAGGGCTGCGTCCCGCGCCTGATTGACGAGTGGCAGATTGCCCCCAAATTATGGGATGCCGTTCGCTTTGAAGTCGATCACCGAGATGAATTTGGCCAGTTTATTTTGACCGGCTCGGCCGTTCCGGCTTCCTATGAGCATATACACCACACCGGTACCGGCCGCTTCTCCTGGGTTCTGATGCGCCCCATGAGCCTGTATGAATCACAGGAATCAAGCGGGGAAGTCAGCCTCCGGGAGCTGTTTGACACGCCGGAACAGATCTATGGGGAAAATTCTCTGGATTTTTCCAGCCTGGCCTTTCTTGTATGCCGGGGCGGATGGCCGAGGGCTACCGATCTGAAGGGCGAGATCGCATTGGAACAGGCATTTGACTATTATGACGCCGTCGTAAAATCCGATATATCCCGCGCGGATGGCGTCTCTCGCAATCCCGAGCGCGTAAAGCGCCTGATGCGGTCGTACGCGCGCAATCAGGGGACGCAGGCGACGAACCGGCTTCTGTGCGCGGATCTTGAAGCAAATGAAGCGGACACCTTTGACGCCGACACGGTATATTCCTATATCCTTGCCCTCAAAAAAATTTTTGTCATTGAGGAAATGGAGGCGTGGAATCCGAATCTCCGTTCAAAAACCGCTATCCGAACTTCCCATACGCGGTATTTTGTGGATCCGTCCATCGCCGCGGCCGCCTTGGGATTAGGACCTCAGGATCTGGAAAATGATCTGGAGACATTCGGGCTTCTCTTTGAGACGATGTGCGTGCGGGATCTGCGGGTCTACGCCGATGCGCTTAACGGCAGCGTATACCATTTTCGGGACAAGACCGACCTCGAGTGCGACGCGGTAATACACCTGCGCAACGGGTCTTACGGACTGACGGAGATAAAACTGGGCGGAGACCGCCTGATTGAAGAAGGCGCAAAAAATCTCAAAAAATTAAGCGACAAAATCGACACGAATAAAATGAAAGAACCTGCTTTTTTAATGGTGCTGACAGGAACAGGGAAATACGCGTACCGGAGGCAGGACGGAATCTATGTAGTACCGGTGGGATGTCTGAAAAACTGACATCCCACGCGTTCAATAGTCCCCGCGCGCTATATATACTCGATTGGCAGCGCCACGAGATTTTCCCTCAAATATGTCTTTTTATCAATCAGGCACAGTATGACGCCCATCCCCCTTTTCTTATTCGGGATTTTGTCTAAGACCGTGTTGGCGGCGGCCATATTCGCTCTGGGATTCCCGGACATTTTAATCTCTATGGGATATAAAACGCCGTCCTCATCAATGATCAGATCGATTTCATTTTCTGACGCGGCCCTTTTATCTTTTCCTCTATAATAATAAATATTGAACCGATAGTCCATCCCCTCATTGGCATAGGATTTCAATATTTCTGACACCACAAATGTCTCAAATATATTGCCGGCTACCGCTGAACATTTCAAGGCGTCCGCTGTCAGCCATCTTGTGAGATAGCAGACAAGCCCTGTATCCCGGAAATATATTTTGGGAGTCTTGATTGCGCGGTTCAAGGCGCTCTGGCTATAGGGCTGCAGAAGATAAACGATCCCTGTCCTTTCCAGAACCGAAATCCACTTTTTGATCGTGGGTTCGCTGACTCCGACTTCGCTTGCTATATTCGCGTAATTTAGTATTTCGCCGGTTCTTGCCGCTGTCGCGGTCAGAAATTTGGTGAAGGTAATTCCATCGCTGGCAATCCATTCATTCACATCCCGGTCCAGGTATGTTGACACATAAGAAGAATAATACTCCTGCCAGTCTCTCTCTACATCATACAGTTCCGGATAGGATCCTTTGTGGATAACCTGCCAGATATCCTTATATGGCGTTAGATTCTTTTCGCGCTCCCGCACATACACGTCTGTCGGAACAAAATGCCGGTTAAATTTCACGCCATATATTTCCCGCATCGAAAGTCCCAACAGCTCGGATACCGCTACCCGACCCGCAAGGGACTCGCTCATGCCCTTCATCAGTTCCAGTTTCTGAGAGCCGGATAAAATAAACTGTCCCCTCTCCTCCGACTCATCCACGATCCTCTTGATTTCTTCCAGAACCGCGCTTTCTTTCTGGACTTCATCAATAAACAGAGGACAGGGATTGTTAAGGAAAAACAGCCTGGGTTCTTCTCTCGCCTGCAGTCTGGTCAGCCGATCGTCAAAATTTGCTCTGTTAAACTCCGGAAATTCATGCCGGATCACCGTTGATTTGCCAACCTGCCTGGCCCCTGTTACCAATACGCATTTACTGGATTTTGTTCTGGCTTTTAACATGGGCGCAATCGCTCTTTCAATATACGCCATGGTAATCCCCCCTGACTAATCTGAACTATAATTTTATTATAGGCGAATTTTATCGAAATATCAATGGTAAAAGCGCTAAAAAATCCCCTCGGGCTCCCGATCCGGCGGGCTCAGGGGGATTAAATTTTTTTTATTTTAGGAATGCCGTTTCCCTCCGTTAATGCGGCTTTTGCTAATTTATCAGCCTCTTCATTATATTTGTTTCCCGTATGAGCCGTGATTTTTTCGAAAGTAATATTAAGCTTCCGGGCATGTTCCCTCATAAACGCCGCATACTTCTGTGTCAGGCTGTTTTTGGCCTTCCATTCACCAGTAACCCATTTTTCTATACCCATATAGTCATAACATATTTTGATTGCCGAATATTCGTTCTTGTCACACCATTTTACAGCGAACATCGCTCCCAGCATCTCTCCTGTGACGTTTCGCAACGCCATTGATTCCGGGTTGTCCCCGTTTCCGGATTCCCGAATGATTTCACCGCCTGGAAGCATTATCACGCAGCCAAACGAATATTTGCCGATTTTCTCATCAAAACTGCCATCCACGTAGGCCACAATCTGATTTTCTTCCCGCTGTTCAGAAATAATATTCCGCGCATCTTTCTCTGTCCCGGACAAATATTCATTCGCTTCTTCCTCTGTCAAAAAGCCCTTGTATTTGGCTCCCGGATATCCGTCAACCGAATCCCTGCACTCTTCCCAGCTCTTGAAAATACCGGTTTTTTTCCCTTTTTTTACAGCATATATCTTTTTTGGAGCCATAATAATCCTCATTTCTGAGCGAACAAGTTCGCACTGATCCTCTTGAAGTTTACATTGTATCAGGTGTTTTCTTATATGTCAATCCCAGCGATTTGCAAAATATAATTTAGATTGTATAATTTTTTTGCAAGGGAAACACGCAAAACATAAAAAAAGGATAAAAAATACATAAAATAAAAAGTTTTTTGTTAGGTTTTGCCGTTTTGGAGTGTTATATATTATAGAAGGGGCAAAAGTGTGAAAAATAAGCTCGATAGCTTATTTTTCACACGACTATTTGTGAGAAGAACTTTCAGTTCTTTGGAGCGCTCACAAATAGTTTTTGATGGCAGATGAGAAACTGCATACGCAGTTTTCTCATCGCCCCGTCGCGTAAACGCTCCGGAATAGAGGTTAATACGCAAGTGGAGGGAGGCAGATGAAGCACTTATTTAA
>CANPZR010000081.1 GCA_947589175.1 uncultured Lachnospiraceae bacterium
TGTCCCACATGCAATCCCTGTCCGGACGGATACGGGAATTCCACCAGCGCGTAATACTTGGGCTTTGTGTAATCCTCCGAGGCGCAGAACGCCTTCTCCTCCTCCCACACCTTCTGCCATTTCTTCTCAATTTCTTTCGGGTTATAACTCTGACTCATTTTCTCCTCGTTTCCTCTCATTCCGCCGCTTCATCGGCTTTTTCATTGTCCGGTTTGTCCTGCCCGTCTTCCGGCAGTTCCTCCTCCGGATCCTCTTTCTTTTTATCCTCAACCGTGATCTCTGCTGTCAGATCCGGAATCGTGCCCATCCAGCCCTTCGGAAGCTTAACAGCTCCCGTAGCCTTGTATATTCCCGGCACATCGCCATTGTAGTCCTCGCTGCTCCAGGCAACGTCCGCTGTCTCATGGTTTCCGCGGCTGTCCGCAATGACTACGGTAGCCGGCAGCTTCTCATTCGACAGGGAATCCCACTGAGTCCCCGCCGAAACGCTGACGCCTGAAACCGCGCCTCCGGAAACACTGTCAAACTTGTAGCATACCTTGATCTTGCAGGATGTGCTGACCTTGCTGCCATCCTGAGCCTTTGCCGTGATCTTCGCCGTGCCGGGGCTTACAGCCCTCACAACTCCCGTCTCGCTGACTGTAGCGACGGCTGTGTTATTGGATGAATATTTGATCTTCTTGCTGGTCACATCCGTCGGGGTAAAGACCACTTTCAGCTGCATGGCGTTGCCCACGTCCAGAGTCGTGGCCGGAGCGGACAATTTCAGCGCTGTCGCATACTGAATCACCGTGATGCTGCACGCCGCCGTCGTGCCGGAGCCGTCAGTGGCCTTGGCAATAATCTGAGCCGTGCCCGCCTTCTTCGCCGTCACTACGCCGCTCTTGTTCACTGTGGCAACCGTCTTGTCCGAAGAGGAGTAGGTCACCTTTTTGGCCGTGGCCTTTTTCGGCTTGATTTTCTTTACTTTCAAAGTAAATTGCGCCTTTTCAGCATCTGAACCCAGATACAGCTTCTTGGACGTCTTGTTCAGAACAATCTGGCTGACGTCCACCGCAGTCAGCACCTTGTAGACCGCCGTGACCTTCGCCGTGTGCTTGATCTCGTCCTTGACGCTGTATGTCACCTTGTAGCGCCCCGGCTTTTTCGTGTTGACCTTCTTGACCTTTTTATACTCAGAGCTGCTGTCCAGCCGGTACATGATCTTGGTCTTCAACAGCTTCTTGGCGTCATACCCGGTAGAGTTCTTGACCTTGATTCCCTTTTTGATATTAAATTTGGAGCCATAGGCAATGTTCTGGTTTTCCACGCCCGTAATCTCCGGCTTCATCTTGTGATAGGGATTCTCCGGATCCGGATCGGTGGGATCCCAGCCCTGATAGCCGTTGACCTTGATGGCGGACGGCTTTCCCAGAGGACCCGGGTCGCTGTCATTATAAATCGTCACCGGCGTCCCGGATGGGCAGTTGTCATAGATCCACTTGCAGTCCGCCACTGTGAGGCGCACGCATCCGTGAGAGGCCGTCGTGCCCAGCTTGTTGTACTGGACATAAGACTGGGAGGCCTTGTTCCCATTCTCATAGTACCACACGGAGTGGAATAAAATGCCGTCGGTAATGCGGCTGCAGTACTGCCCGTAGCTGGGGCCATCCAGCGTGTGCCAGCGCATCTTCTCCCCCAGGGAAAATGTGCCGGTAGGCGTGGCATACCCCGCCGAGCAGACAAATGCCTTATGCGGCTTATACTTGTCTCCCTGCCACTTATAAATCGTAACAACATTCTGCTGCTTATTCACCTTGATGGAATAAGTACTTGCGGCGTACGTCGGCCGCGCCTGAAAAGTCAGGCACAATATCATTAGTATCCCTGCCGCCCATATGGCTCTCGCACTCTTCATCACACATAACCTCCCAATAAGCATATGACTCCTTATTTCTGAGCGAACTATGTTCGCTTTTCTATAATAGCAACAACAAAAACCTTTGTCAAGAATACTTCCCGATTCCCCGACATAGGATATACTAACTATTTACTGCAAAACCGGGGTATTTCTATGTCAATTATAGAATCCTTTATAAATCAGTACGGCCTGCCGGCCCTCCTTCTGCTGGTTCTGCTGGAATACGCCTGCTTCCCTGTATCCAGCGAGCTTGTCCTGCCCCTGGCCGGCCTTTTCGGGTGCCGCATGCGCGTTCCCTTTGCCATTCTGGTCCTCCTCAGCACAGCCGCCGGACTCACGGGAACCTTTCTGGTCTATCTGGTCGGCCGCCTGGGGGGCTCCCCGCTTTTAGAGCGTGCCATGAATCGTTTCCCCTCGCTGGAAAAGCCCATTCTGGCGTCCTACCGGATTTTTGGCAACCACGGCGGCATTGCCGTGTTCCTCAGCCGTCTGGTACCCCTGTGCCGCACCTACATCGGATTTGTGGCCGGAGCCGTAAAGCAGCCTCTCATGAGCTATCTGCTCTGCTCGGCCGTGGGAATCCTTTTCTGGAACACGCTCCTCACCGGCATCGGCTACTATTTTTACCAATACCGGCGCGTGTTCTTTCAGGCCTTTGTGCAGTACCGCAAATGGATCTTTTTTGGCGGCGTCCTGATTCTGTTTTTCCTCGTCCTGCGCTCTATTAGCAGAAAATCCGAAACAGGCCGAGAAGAATCAGAACGCCCCCGCCAATCCCGTTGACTTTTCTCACATTGCAGCACAGCCTTTCTCCCAGCGAGAGAAAGAGGACGCCGGATATCCCGGTCAGTACGGGAAATACATACGCCAGGCCTCCTAAGCTTCCCAGGCCCAGGCCGGCGCTGGCAGAATCAAGCGCCATGGTAAGTCCCAGCACAGCTCCTTCCCACGGCTCCAGCACATGAGAATCATCCCGGTCGTAATCCGCTGCCCGGCTCTCTCCCCATGCGTTTTTCAGAGAACGGGCTCCTAACACCAGGAGGACTCCGCCTCCTATAAGCCTCAGAATCGGACCGGGCATCCATTTCCACAGACAGCCGCCCGCCCAGACGGCTGCATAGGTCAGCGCCACATCCACAGCTGCCACGATCAGCCGGGTAATCCAGGGAATCCGTATTTTATCCATGGCATATGACATGCCGATTCCCAGCGTGTCCAGACTGACTGACAGCGAAAGCAAAATAATCAGCCCCATAATATGGGTTCCTTCCGTTTTTTTACTACCATACTATGACGTCAGGGGCAAAATGGCCCCAACGGGCAAAAAAAGGAGGTTTTGACTAACTATGGACTGGTATTCCCAGACAGTCCCGGATCTGCTCCGGCAGACCGGATGCGACCCCGAACAGGGCCTGAGCGCTTCCCAGGTAAGGGAGCGGCAGAAAAAATACGGCTCCAACGAGCTTCTCCGGGAAAAGGGTCCCGGACTGCTCGCCCGCTTTTTCAGCCAGTTTTCAGATTTTATGATACTGACGCTCTTAGCCGCCGCCCTGATTTCCTTTGTTGCTTCCTATTTACAAGGGCATGCGGATTTTACCGACCCCTGTATCATCCTGGCCATTGTGATTGTCAATGCGATAATCGGCATATTCCAGGAAAAACGGGCGGAGCACTCCCTGGAATCGCTGCGGCGGCTCCAGACCCCCGAGACCACTGTGATCCGGGACGGCAAAAAGCGGATCGTCCCTTCCTCGGAAGTCGTCCCCGGAGACGTTGTGTGCCTGGAAGCCGGCTGCCAGGTTCCGGCGGATGGCCGCCTGATTTCCTGCCACGGACTCTCCACGGAAGAATCCGCCCTCACGGGAGAGACAGGCGCTGTCGCCAAGACGTCTGACGCCCTGGCCGTCGGCGGGGCGTCACTGGGCGACCGTAAGAATTACGTATTCTCCGGCACGATCGTCACCACCGGCCGGGGCGTCTTTTACGTGACGGAAACCGGCATGGACACCCAGATTGGCTGCATCGCCGGCATGCTGGCAAGAGAGGACGCGCCGGAAACTCCCCTGGCAAAAAGGCTCGGCCGGACGGGGAAAGCGCTGGGGATACTGGCCCTGGCCATCTGCCTTGTAATCTTCTTTCTCGGCATACAGAAAAATGTCCCCGTCTTTTCCATGTTCATGACCTCTGTCAGCCTGGGCGTGGCGGCCATACCGGAGAGCCTTCCCGCCCTGGTGACCATCATGCTGGCTCTGGGCGTGGAGCGCATGGCCAAAAAAAAGGCCGTCATACGGCATCTGATGGCGGTGGAAACGCTGGGCAGCGCCACCGTAATCTGCTCGGATAAGACGGGCACCCTCACTGAGAACCAAATGACCGTGAGGCAGTATTTCACACCGGATGATCCGGTATTTTTCTCCCGGCTCTTAACGCTGTGCAACAACGAAGCTGGTCCCACGGAACAGGCCCTGATATCCTTTGCCGGAAACCGGGGCGTGAACATAGAGTCCGAGCGGCGGATTGCCCCGCGGATCTTTGAGATTCCCTTTGACTCCGGCCGCAAGAAAATGACCACCCTGCACAGCACGCCGGAGGGCTTTCTGTCCGTCACCAAGGGCGCGCCGGAGATTTTGCTGCGGGATTCCTCTTCCTATGTGGAAAATGGAACGGTTCAAGTTATGACGGCTAAAAAGCGCCGGGAATGGATGTCCCTGGCGGACCGGTACGCCGCCGACGCCCTGCGCGTCCTGGCCGTGGGATACCGCCTGCTGCCCTCCGCCGCCAAAGATGCGTCGCTGGAAAAGGAGCTCATCTTTGCCGGGTTTGTGGGGCTGATGGATCCGCCGAGAAAAGAAGCCTGCGCCGCTGTCAGCGACTGCAAAAAGGCAGGCATCCTCCCAGTCATGATTACCGGAGACCACCGGATCACAGCTGCCGCCATTGGCCGGGAGCTGGGAATCTGCTCCGCCTCCGATCCGGTCATGACGGGACAGGAGCTGGACGCTCTCACGGATGAAGAGCTGCTTCCCCGCCTGCGGGACACCCATGTATTCGCCCGGGTATCCCCCTCTCACAAGGTGCGCCTGGTTAAGCTGTTCCAGCATGAGGGCCATGTGGTAGCCATGACCGGCGACGGCGTAAACGACGCGCCGGCGTTGAAAGCGGCGGACATCGGCTGCGCTATGGGGCAGTCGGGAACCGATGTAGCCAAAAATGCCGCCGACATGATTCTGATGGACGATAACTTTTCCACCATTGTCGCCGCTGTGCGCGAGGGACGGGGCATCTACTCCAACATAAAAAAAGCCATTCACTTCCTTCTGTCCTGCAACATCGGGGAGATCATGACTATTTTTGCCGCTATATTATTCGGGCTGGAAGTGCCCCTCCTGCCTGTCCAGCTGCTGTTCATCAATCTGGTGACCGACTCCTTCCCCGCGCTGTGCCTGGGCGTGGAGCCGCCGGACCCGGATATCATGCAGCACCCGCCGGAAACCGCCGGTAAAAGGCGGTGGTCACGCCGCAAAAAGGGCGCCGCCATGTTTACCTTTGAATCCGTGTTCCAAATGATCATCGAGGGACTGTTCATCGGGTCGCTGGCCCTGTTCGCCTATGCGGCCGGAAACTCCACCATGTGCTTCGCCGTGCTGTCTCTGTCCCAGCTGGTCCACTCCTTCAACATGAGAAGCCATCTGTCCCTGGCCGAGGTCGGCGTCAGCGGAAACAAAAAACTGCTTTTCAGCGTGCTCGCATGCATCGCCCTGCAGTGCAGCGTCATACTGGTACCCTTCCTGCGGGGCGTCTTCCACACAGTTCCCCTGAGCGCCGCGAAGTGGGGCATGGTCGCCGCGCTCTCCCTGCTGCCGATTCCGCTCGTGGAACTGGAAAAGCGGCTGTCACTCTAAGCACCACTTAGCTATATCTTCTATCGCAGCCGCGCTTACATGCCCGGCAGGGTCGTAATCCCCCGCGTCCTGCCGGTCATGCGTTTTGATTAAATAATGATTTAACTTTTCATAATTATGATAGGTGACATGGGACCGCCCCTTGCATACCTCTTTCCACTGTTCAAAATCTTCTTTTGTGGTGACAAAATCCGAATCCCCCTGCAAGATCAAAAGGGAAATCGTAGAATTTTCCTCCATAAAGTACCGGGCGTCCACCGTGACATTTTTCTCCAAATCCGCATAATAATACTCTTCAATCTTCACAGGCTTCGCCCCCATGAGCACGGCTCCGGCCAGCCTGCTTTCCTTCTTTTCCACCAGCGCCGGGAGCCAGTCCGCCGCATCCCCCATAGCTGCCAGATAAATTTTTTCCGAATTGACGCCGGCCTGGTTGCTCATCTGGTCCACCGCAAAGCAGGCGTCCTCCAAAAACATCTCATAAATACCTGCGTGCTGGGATATTTTCGTGGGATACTGATAACGACGGGTATTGAACCGAAGGCTGGCAATCCCCTCCTCCGCCAGGCCGTGGGCGATATCCCGCAGCGGCGTGTTTCCGGCCGCCCCGATGGTTCCATCCTTATCACTGCCCTCATCGGAAAACAGGATTACCACCGGCGCGTCCTTTCCGCCTGTCCCGGCCGGATATGTCATCCTTCCATCCAGCTCATAGGGACTCCGCCCCACGATGATATCCTCCTCTACAAACTTCTCGCCCGACTCCGGCGTATCCGGCTGGTCTTTCTTCTCTTCCGGCACAAGATCCGCCGTATCAAACCAGATTCCCACAATATCATTTCCTTCATATATAAAGCGGATGCTCCGGCCCTGATTGTCCTGATAGCGGAGGGTCACCGTCACAGCCTCGTATTCACCGTCCGCCTCCTCATCCACACGCTCAATTCCCTGATATCCGTCCAGCCCGGCCGCCACGCTGTTCCAGGACGCCTGCAGGCTCTCCTCCGGCAGCTCATTGGCAAGGCTCACAGAAAAAGCCTCCCACACCGGCGTGTACAGGCCTGCCACAATCTGCTCGGCAAACTCCCGGCTGCGCTCCGCAAACGCGCTCTCTCCCGTCACGCCGTCTGCAGCATCCGCTCCCGAAACGGCGACGCCCGAAGCATCCCCGGCCGCTGCATCGAAAACAGAGCCGCCCGATATCGCTTCTCCCACAGACTCCTCTGACGTCTGGCCGCCTCCCCCGCACCCTGTCATAAGCAGAAGCACGAGCGCAATAAGAGCTCCCCCCACAATCTTCTTTTTCCTCACGCAGACCGTTCCCCTTCTCTTTCCCTTATGTAATTTCGTATGCGGTCGCACAGAACTTTTTCAAACTCTGCCTGACCATATTTCTGCGTCAGCATCTTCTTTAACACAAAGCCGCCCGCCTTGTTCCGGTGTCCGCCGCCCGTGCCGATTCCGTCCGCGATGGCCTTCACCATTTCCTCTGCCGTCCGCTCCGGCGCGCAGTTGCGGACGGATAGCTTGTACCCGATGGCGCTCTCGCTGTACGCCACACAGCTGTCAATTCCGGCCGCCTGAATCACCATGTCGCTGATCACGCCCAGGAGATTGGGATCGCAGGGCAGAGCGTGGGTCACGGCAAATCGAAACCTCTCATCATAGAAATAATGGGTCAGCGCCTCCCCGGCGATCTGAAGCTCCTGTCTGGACAGATTGGAATTAATCATGGCGTCCAACAGATCCCGGTTCACGCTGAGCGTGTCACGCATCTCCCTGTCGTCCGGCTGATGAATTTCCGATAGATGTCCGGTGTCTGTGAACAGGCCGTAATACAGAGCGGTAGACACCTTTTCGTTGGCCTCGAAATCATATCCCGCCTCCTTCAAAAGCCGCCACACCACGGTACAGCAGCTACCACAGTCTGTGCGGACGCAGCAGTATTCATTCATCTCCACGCACGCCGGATGATGATCGACCATCCCCACCCGCGGAGCCGGAAAGCGGGTGACGTTGCCTCCCCCGTACTGGCAGTCCGCCGTAATCAGCACGTCGCACTCCGGCAGCTTTTCCACATATTCCACTGGAATGGACAGGCTCTTTACCATCAGCGTCAGCCCCGGCTTCGTGATGCGGCTGGCGCCGCTGTATATAATAGATGCTTCTTTTCCCTTGCTCTTAAAATAATCATATAACCCGTACGCGGATCCGATCGTGTCCGCATCCGGCCCGTCATGGCACTGAATGCAGATTTTCTCAAATCCGTCAAACTGCTCTAAAAACATACTACCTCCATTCCGGAGCAATCACACTCCTCCATTCTGACTATTCATTCATCTTAATCTCCATTCCGGAGCGTCGCAAATTGCCAATGTGAACATAGTTCACATTGTGAACTATGTTCACATTATTATTTTTGACATAATTTTATCAAAAAAATCAATTTCCCACAAGGGGTTTCCTTTTTTCTCTGTTGTGTGTTATAATTATTTTTGACGCTCGCCAGACAACGGGCGGCGCAGGAAAGGAGAAACTGACATGGCTTGGTATGATGAAGCGGTATTTTACCATATTTATCCGCTGGGACTCAGCGGCGCGCCGGCGCAGAATGAAAAAGGAGATATCGTCCACAGGCTCCGCGACATGGAACCCTGGATCGACCACATAAAGGAGATCGGCTGCAACGCCCTGTACATCGGCCCCCTGTTCGAATCCGTGGGACACGGCTATGAAACTACCGATTACAGGACATTGGATCGCCGTCTGGGCGACAACGGCGACTTGAAGCATTTCGTGGACGCCTGTCACGAGAAGGGCGTAAAGGTCATCTTTGACGGGGTGTTCAACCACACCGGAAGGGATTTCTTCGCCTTCCAGGACTTAAAGGAGAACCGGGAGAACTCCCGCTACAAGGACTGGTACTGCAACGTGAACTTCTGGGGAAACAACGAGTACAACGACGGATTTTCCTACGACAACTGGGGCGGGTACAATCTTCTGGTCAAGCTGAACCAGCGGAACCCGGAAGTAAAGGACTACATATATGACGTGATCCGCTTCTGGATCTCGGAATTTGACATTGACGGCATCCGCCTGGACGCCGCCGATGTGCTGGATTTTGATTTTATGAAGGGCATGCGCCAGGTGGCCGACGGGGCCAAGGCGGATTTCTGGCTGATGGGCGAGGTCATCCACGGCGATTACAGCCGGTGGGTCAACACGGACACCCTTCACTCCGTGACCAATTATAATCTGAACAAGGCGCTCTGGTCCGGCTGCAACGACCACAATTTCTTTGAGGTGGCGCACACGGTAAAGCGCCTGTACGACATGGGCGGCGGCCAGTACCAGAACATGAAGCTGTACAATTTCGCCGACAACCACGACGTCGAGCGCATTGTCAACCGGCTGCAGAATAAGGATCATTTTGAAGTCGTGCACACGCTGATGTATACGCTGCCGGGAGTTCCCTCCATCTACTACGGATCGGAATTTGGCATCGAGGGCAAAAAGGAGCGCGGCTCGGACGCCTCCCTGCGCCCCTGCTTAGACCTGGCGGACTACGCGGACGCCCTGGAGAAAAACCCGTACACGATCCTGATTGCCAGGCTGGGCAAATTCCGTCAGGGAAGCAAGGCGCTCTCCTACGGCGAATACCGGGAGCTTTTGCTCACCAACCGCCAGTACGCGTATCTGCGCAGCTATGAGGGTGAGGACGTGATTGCCGCCGTCAACAACGACGAGGAGGACGTCACAATCTCCATCCCCTATTCCGGGAGCCGCGAGAGCTTTACCGGCCTTCTCTCCGGCGAGACCTATGAGGCGGAAGGCGGGAAAATACAGCTTCCGCTGAAAGCCTGCAAAAGTGACATTCTTTTCTAATTGCATAAATGAGAATTTTGGAATATAATAGAAGCAGAGAAAGGGGGCAGATTCTATGACTGCGGAAGAACTTTTTGCCAAGGCGCTCATGACCTACGAGAAGGGCGGCGGCGACCACGATATGTTCTATTACAATCTGCCTTATGAAAAGGATTACGATCTGTGCAACTGGCGCCC
>CANPZR010000082.1 GCA_947589175.1 uncultured Lachnospiraceae bacterium
GGCTGAAAAACAGGCCGATGGAAAACAGAACCTTCCGGCGCAGCGCGCGGTTCTTGTCGTTGGAAATATACAGCCCCGAAGCCACGATGAGGTAGACGGGAAATATGTACGCCAGCGCGCCAATCAGTCCGAACAGGACGCCGCACAGCCACTCTCCCAGGATGCCGCACACGTGAAACACGCTGAGCAGGCATAATATTCCGAATACAAACAGTATGAGAAAAGTAATCTCCCTTGCCATCGGGCTCTTTCCCCTGGCGGGAGACGTCTTTTTTCTTTTATAATGAGTATTTTTACTTGATTTTTTATAGGATTTCTTACTAGCTGCCATAATGATCTCCATTCCAGAGCGTTTGTGCGGCGCGACAATGGAAAAAACGGGTTACATCAAACGGTAAATACCGTTTGATCACGCCGTTCCGCCCGCGCGGAACGCTCAACCAATTTATACCGGATTATTATACTACGAAAAAATTTTATTCGCAAGGGTTTTCCCGAACAAATGTTTATGTGGAAATATTTATGTCTCGCTGTCCGTCTGGCAGAATCCGCGAAAACGCGCTTATTCAGCCGCGTCCCGCGCGCTCTCCCGGATCATCTCACGCAGTTTTTTCCAGGCGGGAGCGATTCCGCCCACCTCGCAGATCAGGCCACAGTCCACCGCTTCCCTCCCCACCAGCACCGTTCCCAGGTCTCTCGAGAGCATGCTGGTGTTCATCATGAGCTTTTCCAGCTCCTTTTTTCCGGTTCGGCTGTGGCTGGAGATAAAATCCAGAATCCGGTCCTGAATCTGCTGAAACTGGCTGTAGGTCTGAGGCGTCCCTAACACCATGCCGTTCATGCGGACCGGGTGCATGATCATGGTGGCGGAGGGCACAATAAAAGAATACCTCGTAGCCACCGCTAACGGAACGCCAATGGAATGGCTGTCCCCGATAATCAGCGAAACCGTAGGCTTGCTGAGAGAAGCGATCATCTCCGCCAGCGCCAGCCCGCAGGAGACGTCTCCGCCCACCGTATTCATCAAAAAAAGAACGCCCCGTATGTCCTCGCTCTGCTCCGCCTTTGCTAAAAGGGGCAGAATGTGCTCGTATTTTGTCGTCTTCTCGTTCTGGGCCAGACAGTCGTGTCCCTCAATCTCGCCGATAATAGAAATTGTCTGTATTCCCTGGCACTCCACCATGCCGTATTCCCGTATGATATCCTGATCCATATACCCTCATTTCCGAGCGTTTACACGAACTACATTCGCTTAGCAATTTGTTTTCGCTCTAACGTCCTGTCATAAGTATGACCCGGATATCCCGAAAATATTCATTTTTTCAGCCGATACGCCGACGGGCGCCGATCCCGCCGGAAGGGAAATTTTTCTACATACCGCAAAAGCGCCGCAAGATCCAGCGTGACATAGCGGTTTCTCTCCCCCTGTCTCTCCGGGAGCTCCGATCCGTCCGGCCCAAACGCCGCGGAACTTTTCGCGTAGCGCAGCCCGCCCCCCTCGCCGATCCGGTTGACGCCCGCCACAAAGCACTGCATCTCGATTGCCCTTGCCCGCAAAAGCGCCCGCCACTGCGCCAGACGGCTCTCCGGCCAGTTGGCTATGACAAGAATAAGCCCCGTATCCAGCGGGAGCTGCTGAAAGGCCTCCGGGAACCGCAGATCGTAGCAGATAAAGGCCCCGCAGGAAAACTCTCCCAGATCGAACCGGCAGACGCCGTCCCCGCCGGCATAAAAATCCGCCTCGCCGCCTAAGGCGAACGGGTGAATCTTGATATAGTCCGCCCGAACCTCTCCCGCCCGGTCCACCACGCAAAAATGATTGCGTCCCTTTCCCTCCTGCTCAGTGACATAGCCGAAACCGGCGGCTATGCCATACTCTTTTGCAAGACGGGAAAAAAACGCAATCGTCTCATCCTTTTCATCCTTCACTTTATTTACATCAAAAGAAAATCCCGTGAGAGTCATTTCCGGAAAAACAATGAGATCGGCACCCTCAGAAGCAGCTTCCCGGATCATGGCCTGGCACTGCGCCTGGTTGGCTTTTTTATCCTCCCAGACAATATCCATATCCGTAAGCGCCACTTCCATGTCCCGCCGCCTCCTGTCTCATTCTTCTCCGTACACCCGGCATCCGCACCGGCCATTTTCCTTCACAACATACAGCGCCTCGTCCGCGCGGGTATACACCTCGCGGAACGAATCGCCACGCTTGCTGAAAGCAATGCCCACGCTCAGGGAAAACTTCGGATACGGCTCTTCCAAGGCAGTCAGATAATCATTGATATCCAAAATCCGCTTCTTGATATATTCGATATTCTCCTTGGGCAGGCTGGGAATCCAGATGGCAAATTCATCACCGCCGAACCGGCCTACCACATCCTCGTTCCGAAAATGCTCGGACAGCGTGGTCGCCACAAGCTTAAGAACCTTGTCGCCCATTTCATGGCCGCAGTTGTCATTGACCAGCTTGAACTTATCCACATCAATCAGCAAAAAGACGCCTGTGTCCTGTTCTTCCGTCAGAAGCCGGCCCGACACCTGCTTCTCAAACGCGCCCCGGTTAAAAATCCCCGTGAGAGCGTCGTGATCCGCAATTTTCTGGAGTTTTTTCTCCTTCTGCTCCTTGGCTTCCCAGTTCTCATTGTAGGCGTCCGCCAGGCTGCGCAGCTCGTAGACTCCTTTTCTGTCCAGAGGCTTATTGTGCAGAATATTGACCGAATAAGCCTTCAGGATACGGATTACCTGAAAATACAAAAATATGCAGGAAATAAGAATCACGCCAATCACAACACAGCAAAGAATCTGCTGATACTGGATCTGCTTTTTCAGACTTTTTTCTTCATCCAGCATTTTCTGGTTCTGTCTGGACAGAATCTTATTTATAAAGCGGTCGAGATCCATATTGATCCGGTTCTTCTGGTTCTGATAATCCTGTCCCGTGATGATATTTTCCGCCAGAGACTGCCACTGCTGCACTGTCATGTTCCGCTCTTCATCCGAAAGAGGAAAATTAATAATCTCCTCCGGCAGATCGGTTCCGATAATATTATGCGACCGGGAAACCAGCTTCATAATATGGATGTCCTGCCGGATCAGGCTCTCCAGCTTCTCCTCAGCGCCCGTTATCATCTTTTTCTCTTCATCCGTGGCAGTGATGTTGGCAATCGCCTCTTCCCGCTTGTCTGAATTTACCTCTGCAAAATAAGCCTTCATGTAAGTGGCGTCGCCTGTTATAACAAAATTCTGCAGCTGCGTTGCCATATTGTCAATGGATTCCTGCAGCATGGATGTCCGGTACTGCGTATTTTTGTATGCGTCATCACTGGCGAGAACATCCGAATACTGCTGTTTCACATTCATATTGGACACCAGCATGATTCCACTGGAAACTGTTATCATGACCAGCATGATAACAGTCAGCGTCATAATGTGGATTCCTTTTTTTGCCATACCGATTCCCCCTGAAAATCATGTACAACCCCAAAAAACTTTTGTCAATCCCCCCAAAACTCCGGTCTTAAGCTCCCGGTACATCCTTTATGCTGAAGCTTACGCGGCCCATCTTGTCCTTTCCAAGGCAGATCACCTTTACCTTGTCGCCCAGCGTGAGCTCGTCTTCTACATGGTTGATCCGGCGCCTTGCGATGTTGGAAATGTGGACCATTCCCTCCTTGCCGGGCGCGAACTCGATAAATGCGCCAAAATCCTTGATGCTGACGACGGTTCCCTCTAAGATCTGTCCCTTTTCAAACTCGGTGACGATAATCTGGATCAGGCGGATGGCCTCGTCCATCGCCGCCGAATCCGTGCCGCACACAGAAACAGCTCCGTCGTCCGTGATGTCGATCTTCACGCCGGTGCGCTCAATCAGGGCGTTAATTGTCTTGCCGCGCTGGCCGACTACGTCGCCGATCTTCGTCGGATCGATCATGATCTGCTTGATCTTCGGCGCGTACGGGCTCAGCTCCTCGCGCGGCTTGTCGATGACCTTGAGCATGACCTCATCCAGAATGTACTCTCTGGCCTCCTTGGTCTGATAAATCGCCTTCTCTACAATCTCACGGGTCAGACCGTGAATCTTAATATCCATCTGAATCGCCGTGATACCCTTGTGGGTTCCGGCTACCTTAAAGTCCATATCGCCGAAGAAGTCCTCTAATCCCTGAATATCCGTGAGAATCAGGTAATCGTCGTCGGTGTCGCCCGTCACAAGTCCGACTGAGATGCCGGCAACCGGCGCCTTGATTGGAACGCCCGCCGCCATCAGAGACAGCGTAGAGGCGCAGATGCTTCCCTGTGAGGTGGAGCCGTTGGACTCCAGAATCTCGGACACGGTACGGATCGTGTACGGGAAATCCTCCTCGCTCGGAATCATCGGCAGAAGGGCTCTCTCCGCCAGCGCGCCGTGACCGATCTCGCGGCGTCCCGGTCCGCGGGAAGGCCGTGTCTCGCCTACCGACCAGGACGGGAAATTGTAGTGGTGAATGTATCTCTTGCTTGTCTTATTTTCATCCAGACCGTCTAACTTCTGCTTCTCCGACAGGGGCGCTAACGTGGTGACGTTGAGCACCTGTGTCTGTCCGCGTGAGAACAGGCCGGAACCGTGCACCGTAGGAAGCACGTCAATCTCCGCGTGGAGCGGGCGGATCTGCTTGATCTCGCGGCCGTCCGGGCGCTTGTGGTCTTTCAGAATCATCTTGCGGACCGTCTTTTTCTGGAACTTGTACACCGCCTCGTCAATCAGCGGAATCCAGTCCTCATGCTCCTCGGCGTAGCGCTCCTCCAGCTGATCCTTGATCTTGCGGATGTTCTCCTCGCGCACCTGCTTTACATCGGTGAATACAGCCTCCTCCATCGCCTCCGGCGTGATAAAGGACACCATGTCCTCCCACAGATCCTCCGGCGTGTCGAAATGCTCGTACTCGTGCTTTTCCTTGCCGCACTCGGCAACAATCTTATCAAAGAACTCAATAATCTGTCCATTGATCGCATGGGCGCCGTAAATCGCCTGAATCATAGTCTCCTCGTCCACCTCGTTGGCGCCCGCCTCGATCATAATGACCTTCTCTCTGGTGGAAGCGACCGTGAGCGCTAAGTCGGATGCCTCTCTCTGGGCGCTGGTCGGATTGTATACCAGCTCGCCGTCTACCAGGCCGACCTGAGTAGCCGCCGTGGGGCCGTCAAACGGAATGTCGGAAATGCAGGTGGCAAGGGCGGAGCTCAGCATCGCCACAAGCTCCGGCGCGCAGTCCTGATCCACGTTCATGACCACGTTCTCCAGCGTGACGTCGTTTCTGTAATCCTTCGGAAAGAGCGGTCTCATAGGCCGGTCGATGACGCGGCAGGTGAGGACGGCGTTGTCCGATGGCTTGCCCTCTCTTCTCGTAAATCCGCCAGGGATACGCCCTACCGAATACATCTTCTCGTGGTACTCCACGCTCAGGGGGAAGAAATCAATCCCCTCTCTGGGCTTCTCCGAAGCGGTAGCGGTGGACAGCACCACCGTGTCGCCGTAGCGCATGAAAGCGGCGCCATTGGCCTGTGCGGCCATGCGGCCGATATCAACAGACAATGTCCTGCCTGCCAGTTCCATTGTAAAAGTCTTATACATGTTCGTTCTCCTTTATTTTTGATCCGGAGATTCCGAAACATCTGAAAAATCCACCGCGAGCCGGTGCGCTTTTCAGAAGTCTCGGGAAAATCTCCGTTGATATAACTATTTAATTATACATGAAAAAAATATAAAAATCAATTTATTTCTTTCCTGAATCTGTGTCAATTTTTGGTCAGAAATCCGGGCGGAACACCCGTCCAAACTTTCAGGCAAATTCTGGTCTGGAACACCCGCCTGAACTTTCGAGCCAAACGCCCCTATGAAATTCACGTCAAAATCCGGGCGGAACATCTGTCCAAAATTTCAATCAGAAATCCCGGGATAGCTGATCACATCGTCCCCCCACTTCAGCACCTCGTCGTGAAAGAGGGGAATCCGCATCAGTCCCGCCCCGAACAGATACGCCCGGTCGCGCTCCGGAATCTCCCGCAGCGACAGCCACTTGACGTCCCGGATCGTCTGCTCCTCCGGCGCGAGCTCCGGATCCGAGCCCGTGACGGGCTCCATGTCCTCCGGCACCTCGATCAGAAAGGAAAAAATGCGGCTCTCCAGATCCGGCTTGTACTCGATGGTCAGCGGGCGCAGAATCCGGCCCTTCATCCCCGTCTCCTCCTCCAGCTCGCGAAGCGCCGCCTCCGCCGGAGTCTCGTCATCCTCAATGCCGCCGCCCGGAAGGTTGTAAAAATTCCTGCCGAACATCTCATGCTCCACTAACAACAGCTTGTCCCCGCGGCACACCACCGCCTGACTGCGATTTCTTTTCATAGGTCATTCCTCTCCTGTCCTTTTTATCAGATTACAAAAAGTGCTTTCATATACAGAACATATGAAAGCACCCCAGCTCATTATTTACGCAGTCCTAATTTCTCAATCAGCGCGCGATAGCCCTCCAGATCGTTTCTCTTTAAATAATCCAGAAGTCCCCTTCTCTTACCGACCATCTTCAAAAGTCCTCTCCGGGAGTGATGATCCTTCTTGTTCTCCTTCAAGTGCTCGGTAAGTGTGTTGATGCGCTCAGTCAGAAGCGCTACCTGAACCTCCGGCGAACCGGTATCGTTCGGTGTTCTGCCGTATGCGGCAATAATCTCTTTTTTCTTCTCTGCTGACATCATAATGATGTACCTCCTTCTCTTTGTTCGGAATCCGCCCCGCGCCGTACTCCCGCGCCGGCTGCCTCCGTGAATTTCACCACTTGCTAAGATTCGGTCGGAGAGTCCGCAATCTGGGCAATGGCACTTTTATTAACTTTTGTATCATACCATAAGAGGAATGATTTGTAAACCAAAAATTTAATTAACATATTCCTGGCATTGCCGGGGACAATCTGTCACCGTGCCGGGAAACTGCAGCAATTACCCATTATGGCGATCGATTGTAGCATCGCGACGATCAATCGTAGCGATATCAATCAAGGTAATCTCATTTTTCTCGGAATCCTCCAGCGCCGTAAGGAGCGCGTTGGCGGTATCCAGGGATGTCAGGCAGGTGACGCCCGTCTCAATGGAGACGCGCCGCAGAAGGAATCCCTCGTGGGAGTGCTCGCCCTGATTCGGGATATCCACCACCAGGTCGATGGTGTGCTCCAGCAGAAGGTCCATGAGCGTCGGGGACTCCTGCTCCATCTTGTTGACGCCGATGACGTCAATGCCGTACTCCGCCAGGAACTTCGTCGTCCCCTTCGTGGCGTAAATCTCGTACCCCAGCGCCTTAAAGCGCTTTGCCACTGAGACCGCCTCGTCCTTCGAGTTGTTGTTCACCGTGAGAATCATCTTTTTGTGTACCGGCAGGTTGATCCCGGCGCCCATAAACGCCTTGTGGAGCGCCTCGTTAAAGGTCTTGGCGATTCCTAAGCACTCGCCGGTGGACTTCATCTCCGGCCCCAGGCTGATCTCCGCCCCGCGGAGCTTTTCAAAGGAAAATACCGGCATCTTGATCGCGAAATACTCGGATTTTTCCGCCAGCCCCGGCTCGTATCCCATATCCCGGAGCTTTTCGCCGAGAATCACGCGGGAAGCCAGCTTCACGATGGGGATTCCAGTCACCTTGCTGATGTAGGGCACCGTCCGGCTGGAACGCGGATTCACCTCGATGACAAATACCTCGTCCTTGTAGACGATGAACTGGATGTTGATCAGCCCGACCACATGAAGGCTTCGCGCCAGCTTGGCCGTATAATCCACCAGGACGTCCTGTACCTCCGGCTTAATGCTCAGCGCCGGATAGACGGAAATGGAGTCGCCGGAGTGGATTCCCGCCCGCTCCACATGCTCCATGATTCCGGGAATCAGAATGTCCTCCCCGTCGCAGACCGCGTCCACCTCCACCTCTTTTCCCATGAGGTATTTGTCCACGAGAATCGGGTGCTCCTGAACGTGGCGGTTGATGATGGACATGAACTCGCGGATGTCCTCGTCGTTAATGGCAATCTGCATCCCCTGTCCGCCCAGCACATAGGACGGGCGCACTAACACCGGATACCCCAGCTCGTTCGCCGCGGCGAGCGCCTCCTCAGTCGTAAAGACCGTGTGTCCCGCCGGGCGCGGAATCCCGCACTCCTCCAGAATTTCATCGAACAGCTCTCTATCCTCAGCGCGGTCCACATCCTCCCCGCTGGTGCCGAGAATCGGAACGCCCATCTTTAACAGGGCCTCCGTGAGCTTGATCGCCGTCTGGCCGCCGAACTGCACGACCGCGCCGTCCGGTTTCTCTATATCTACAATATTTTCCACATCCTCCGGGGTCAGCGGCTCAAAATACAGCTTATCCGCCACGTCAAAGTCTGTGCTGACCGTCTCTGGGTTGTTATTTACAATAATCGTCTCATAGCCGCTCTGCGCCAGAGACCACACGCTGTGCACGGAGCAGAAATCGAACTCGATTCCCTGTCCGATGCGAATTGGGCCGGAACCCAGTACCATGACCTTTTTTCTCGTCTTTTCCGGCTTGGCCTCGGACTCGCTGCCGAACACGCTGTAATAGTACGGCGTCGCCGCCTCAAACTCGGCCGCGCAGGTATCCACCATCTTAAAGGCGGCCACAATGCCGCTATCGAGGCGCATTTTGCGGATTTCCGCCTCGGATACGCCCACATAGTCTGCGATGACCTTGTCCGGAAATTCCATCCGCTTCGCCTCGGCGAGAATCTCCGCCGAGAGCGGCTTCGTCTTGAGGGTCTGCTCCATCTCCACCAGGCGGGCGATCTTGTCGATAAACCAGATGTCGATCTTTGTCACATCGTGGATTTCCTCATAGGACGCCCCCTTGCGGAGCAGTTCCGCGATAATGTAGATCCGACGGTCGTCCACAATCTCGATGCGCTCTAAGAGCTCCTCCTTGGAGCGGTCGCTGTAGCGCCCGATATCCAGGCTGTCGATGTGCTGCTCCAGCGAGCGCAGCGCCTTCATGAGCGCTCCCTCGAAGTTGTCGCAGATGCTCATGACCTCGCCGGTCGCCTTCATCTGGGTCGTCAGCGTCCTCTTTGCCTTGATGAATTTGTCAAAGGGCAGGCGCGGGATTTTCACCACGCAGTAGTCTAACGTCGGCTCAAAGCTGGCAAATGTCTTGCCGGTGATGGCGTTCGGAATCTCGTCTAACGTATAGCCGAGAGCGATCTTGGCCGCCACCTTGGCGATGGGATATCCGGTCGCCTTGGATGCCAGAGCGGATGAACGGCTCACCCTCGGATTTACCTCAATGACGCAGTACTCGAAGCTCTCCGGGTGAAGGGCGAACTGGACGTTGCACCCGCCGGTGATCTGGAGCTCCGTGATAATATTGAGGGCGGCCGAACGGAGCATCTGATACTCCTTGTCCCCCAGCGTCTGGGAGGGGGCCACCACGATACTGTCTCCGGTGTGAACGCCCACTGGATCGATATTTTCCATGTTGCAGACGGTAATGCAGTTGCCGCTCGCGTCCCGCATGACCTCGTACTCGATTTCCTTCCAGCCCGCGATGCAGCGCTCAATCAGACACTGCCCCACGCGGCTCAGACGGAGGCCGTTGGCGCAGATATCCCGCAGCTCCGTCTCATCGTGGGCGATGCCGCCGCCGCTTCCGCCCAGCGTATAGGCGGGGCGGATCACGACCGGATACCCGATCTCATCCGCGAATTCCACCGCGTGATCGACGGTCTCCACCACCACGCTGGCGGCGATGGGCTCGCCGATCTTCTCCATCGTCTCCTTGAACTCCAGGCGGTCCTCCGCCTT
>CANPZR010000083.1 GCA_947589175.1 uncultured Lachnospiraceae bacterium
TATCTCCAGAAGTTCAACCTCACGGAGAACGGCCAGTTCGAGCATCAGTACATGACCAATGTGGAGGCGGCTTACTCGGAGGCGATTAAGACTAAGAACGCCTACGCGGACACGATGGACTCCACGCCCATTGTGTTCTCGATTCCGATTTATGAAAATATGCCGGAATCCAAGTGCCCGGCGCCACAGTAAGGGAAGCTTTTAGAAGGGGGAAGGACATGAGGGCAGGGAAGAAGGCAATCGCGGCGCTGCTTCTTTTGGCGGCCGTGGTTCTTGGAATGCCGTCACAGAGCAGGGCGGCCAGCGGGGTCATCCAGTTCAGCTCTGAAAACGACCGAATCCAGCGGGGGGACGTCTTTACTGTGATCTGCCAGGTCACCTCGCCGGGTTCTTTTCTGGACACAGAATTTATCGTCAATTTTGACTCGGATAAATTGCGCTTTATCCGGGGCGGCGGCAAAGTGGCGGCCTCCGGTGGGACGCTGCGGTTCACCTCGGTGGGGAATGAGACGCCCACGACGAAAAAGACATTTTCCCTGCAATTTGAGGCGCTGAAAAAGGGACTGGTTTCGCTGGAGGTGGACGGGACGGCCCGGATGACGGACAGCGAGGGCGCGCCCCTGTCGGTGTCCAGCAACCGCCTGATTCTGCGTATTGTGAAGCGGGGGGAGGCGGATTCATCCTATGGGACTTCGCCTGAACCATCACCTGACTCGTTATCTGAGCCGACACAGGTTCCGGCCGTTACGCCGGAGCCGTCCAAGAGCAGTGAAAATCGGCTGAGAGAGCTGGGCGTGGCGGCGCTGGGATTCCACCCCTTCTTTTCGCCCGAGCAGACGGAGTACGAGGCCGAGGTGGACTGCCGCACGGATATCCTCTATGTGACGTTCCGCGCGGCGGACAGCCATGCGGTGGTGAAGCTTTCCGGCAATAAAAATCTAAAAGAGGGCGTCAATCATGTACGGGTCGTTGTGACGGCGGAGGACGGCAGCAAGAGGGTGTACCGCATCGCGGTCACCAAGGAGTCCGCTAGGGAGACGGCGAAGCGGGAGAAAAAAAGCGGCTCCGGCGGGAAAAATGACGCTTCATCGGGGGACGGAGATTCTCTCTCCGGCGCGTCGAAAAATAGCGGGGCCGCGGCATTATCCGATTCATCAGAAAATGACGGGAACACGTCATGGGGAGCCGCCTCGCAAGGCGATGGGATGAGCGGCGCGAACCGGACGCTTGCCTTTGTTATCGCGGGGCTTGTCATGTTAGTGCTGCTTTTGATTTTTGTTATTATTAAGATGTCTATGAAAAAAAAGGAAGCAGAAAATGACGGGGAGTATCTTGATTTTTAGAAGTACATTTGTTACACTCTTTGTGGAACAATAAGCGCGCATGTACATATCGGGCACGGCTGTGAGTTTGCTATACGCAGGAGGAGCAAATGTACTTTTCTATTGATTTTAACAGCAGCGAGGCAATTTATTTGCAGCTTCGCAATCAGATTATTCTGGCGATCGTAAAATCCGAATTGAGAGAAGGGGAGAACCTTCCTTCGGTCAGGGAGCTGGCAGAGGAAATCGGGATCAACATGCACACGGTCAACAAGGCCTACGCAGTGCTGCGTCAGGATGGATATTTGCGCCTGGACCGCAGGAAGGGCGCGGTTGTGGCGGTGGATATGGATCAGGTAAAGGCAGTGATGGAGCTGGCGGATACGCTGGATCTGGTGCTGGCTCAGGCCATCTGTAAAAATGTGGCCAGAGAGGACGTCCATCGCCTGGTGGATCAGATCTATGATGAATACGGCGGCGACCGCTGCCTGTAAAATGAGACTGCATGGTGAATGGAGAATTTTATGAAGAGAGAATTTACTGCGGAAGCAGAAAAAGTTTTGACAAAAGCGGGCCGCTTTGCGATTCGGATGGGCCAGGCCATTGTGGGGACGGAGCATTTGCTCTATGGCCTTGCGGCGGGACCGGGGATGGCTTCCCGGATACTCAAAGAGAACGATCTGGGAAAGGACGTTTTGCAGGAGGCCATTGAGGATTACTGCGGAAGAGGTTCTGACCTTTTGGATAAAGTGGAGGGAGATATTTCGCCCAAGCTGCAGGAGCTGATGCTGCAGAGCGACGAGGAGGCGGCAAAGCTTAATTCGGATAAAGTGGGGACGGAGCATTTTCTCATCGCCATTCTCAAAGATACATCGTATGTGGCTTACAAGATCCTTCTCCAGGCGGGGGCCAACATCCAGAAGCTTTTTATGGATGTGATGATCACGCTGGGAGTTGACTGGGGAGAGGCTCGGAGCGAGCTGATTTCCAGCCGGAACAAGGGAAAGAAGAGCAGTACGTCCATTTTGGATCAGTATGCCAGAGATCTGAACCAGAGCGCCAGAGAGGGGCGGATCGATCCGGTCGTGTGCCGTGAGGACGAGATCAACAGCGTGATTGAGATTCTCAGTCGGCGCACCAAGAACAATCCCTGCCTGATCGGCGAACCGGGCGTGGGAAAGACGGCGGTCGCCGAGGGACTGGCGGCCCGGATTGAAGAGGGCAGCGTGCCGGATTCCATGGCCGGGAAGCGGGTGCTGACCCTGGATCTGTCCGGCATGGTAGCGGGCTCCAAGTATCGAGGCGAGTTTGAGGAGCGCATAAAGAGGGCAATCCGGGAGACGAAGAATGCCGGAAACATCCTTTTATTTATCGATGAACTGCACACGGTGATCGGCGCCGGGGGCGCGGAGGGAGCCATTGACGCCTCCAATATTTTAAAGCCCGCGCTGGCCCGGGGCGAGATCCAGGTAATCGGCGCCACCACCAGAGAGGAATACCGTCGTATAGAAAAGGACGCCGCCCTGGAGCGACGCTTTCAGCCGGTGACGGTGGAAGAGCCCACGGAGGCGCAGACGGTGGAAATGCTGCGGGGGCTGAGAAGCCGCTATGAAGAGTATCACCAGGTGCTTATCAGCGATGAGGCCATCGAGGCCGCTGTCCGCTTGTCAGCCCGCTATGTAAATGACCGTTTCCTGCCGGATAAGGCTATCGACCTGATGGACGAGGCGGCTGCCAGGTTCCGTCTCCAGATGGCTGTGGGAAAGGGGACTAAGCGCCGGGAGTACGAAAAACGCGCCGCAGAGCTCTATGACGCCAGGGAGAAGGCCATTATCGCCGGAGACATGGAGCTGGCCGCCCGCATTCGTGAGGACGAGTTAAAGAATGAGGCGAAGCTTGCCAGAGAGAAAAGGAAGGCGGAGAAGAAGGGGAAAAAGGCCGGACGCACGGTACAGGCAGAGCATATTGCCGAGATCGTGTCCCGGTGGACGCATATTCCGGTACAGAAGCTGACTGAGGAGGAGACGGAGCGCCTGCGGCGGCTGGAGGATATTCTCCACGAGCGCGTGGTGGGCCAGGAAGAGGCCGTGGAGGCTGTGGCCAGAGCTGTCCGCCGCGGCAGGGCGGGATTGAAGGATCCCCGCCGTCCCATTGGATCTTTTCTGTTTTTAGGTCCTACCGGCGTGGGAAAGACGGAGCTGAGCAAGGCGTTAGCAGAGGCGGTATTCGGTTCGGAAAAGGACATGATCCGCGTGGATATGTCGGAGTATATGGAGATGCAGAGCGTATCTAAGATGATCGGTTCCCCGCCGGGCTATGTGGGCTACGAGGAGGGAGGACAGCTCAGCGAGAGAGTGCGCCGGAAACCCTATTCGGTCATTCTTTTTGACGAGGTGGAGAAGGCTCACCCCGATGTGTTCAACATGCTTCTGCAGGTGCTGGAGGACGGTCACATCACAGACGCCAAGGGGCGCCGGGTGGATTTTAAAAATACGATTATTATTATGACATCCAACGCGGGAGCCAGCCGGATTATTTCTCCCAAAACACTGGGATTCGGGCAGGCCGTCAGCGAGGAGGAGAGCCATAAGAAGATGAAGGAGGGCGTGATGGAGGAGGTTCGGCGCATTTTCAAGCCGGAGTTTATCAACCGCCTGGATGAGATGATTGTATTCCACGTCCTGAATAAAGAAAATATCCACGAGATCACCCGCATACTGATCCGCAATTTTGTAAAACGGGTCAAGGAGCAGATGAATATGGAATTAGAGGTGTCGGACGCCGTGGTGGATTTTGTGGCGGAAAAAGGATTTGACCGGGATTACGGGGCCAGGCCGATTCGGCGCACGCTTCAGAACCAGTTAGAGGATCTGCTGGCGGAATCCGCGCTGAACGGAGAAATCCACATGGGAGACCGGGTGAGGGCGGATGTCCGCGACAAAAAGATTGCGTTAGAAAAAATTTTACAAAATTCATAAAAAAACATAGAAAAACGAACCGTTGTATTGTATACTGATAGTAGCAGTCAACCGTGACAAAACGAAGGAGGATACATCATGAGCGTTGTGGAAGAACTGATTCGCGAGGAAGATAACGGGACACTGAGTTTTGGCAACTATCTTCTGGACACCAAGACGAAGAAAGCGGATTTCCCCTTTCAGGGAGCGACCTACAAGATCAAGACATTTCAGGAGATTACCCGTCTGGAGAAAAATGGTACTCTGGTCTATGAATCGGTGCCGGGTTCTGCCGTGACCAATTATAAAGGGGATCTGGACGGCGCCGAGTTTACGGTGGAGGCAGCAGGAGATATCAGCTTTACCCTGGAGATGGAGCCGTCCACGGAGTACAAGCTGGAGGTGAACGGCGTGTCGGCGGGGAGCATCCCCACCAACATGGGAGGCAAGCTGAACGCCAGTCTGGAACTCAATGAGGGTGAGAGCGCGGACATCAAGATTGTCAAGTGCTGAGTGAAAGAGAACAGAAGTGGGACACCGGCGCGCGCCTGTCAGGGCGCGCCGGTGCTTTTGCTGATTTATTTGTGATTATTTTTTGTTTGCGCAATTATTTTTGATTATGCGATTATTTTTGATTATGTAATTATTTTTTGTTTACGCGATTATTTTTTGATTATTTTTGAGCGATAGAAAGTGACGTTATATGGCCAAGGGAAAGACAGTTTTTTTCTGCCGGGAGTGCGGATATGAGATATCCAAGTGGCAGGGACAGTGTCCCGGGTGTCGGGCCTGGAACACCCTCGTAGAGGCGCCGTCGGCGAAGGCGGGGTCAGGCGGCTCATCGGGCAGGTACGGAGGCATTTCGTCCGGCGCGGGCAGGACGGCGCCCCAGCGGATCAGCGAAGTCCGCACGCAGCAGGAGAGCCGGCGGGAGACGGGGATGAAGGAGCTCGACCGGGTGCTGGGAGGCGGCATCGTTCCCGGCTCGCTGATTTTGGTGGGCGGGGATCCGGGAATCGGAAAGTCCACGCTGCTGCTGCAGATGTGCCGGCTGCTGGCGGAGAAGAAGAACCGTGTGCTGTATGTTTCCGGGGAAGAATCGGTCAGCCAGATCAAGATGAGGGCGGAGCGGATCGGAGATTTTTCCGACGATCTCTATTTATTTGCCGAGACCTGTATGGGGACTATTTTGCAGGCGGTGGAGCAGGTTCAGCCGGAGGTGGTCGTGGTGGATTCCATCCAGACCATGATCGAGGAGTCGGTGGACGCCGCGCCGGGCAGCGTCAGCCAGGTCCGGGAAATTACGGGGACGCTTCTGCGGCTGGCAAAGAGCCGGGATATCACGATTTTTATCGTGGGACATGTCACCAAGGAGGGCAATGTGGCGGGCCCCCGGATGCTGGAACACATGGTGGATACGGTACTCTATTTTGAGGGGGACAAGACGGCCATGTACCGGATGCTTAGGGGCGTGAAGAACCGCTTTGGCTCTACCAATGAGATCGGGATATTCGAGATGCGCAATCAGGGTCTCATCGAGGTGCCGGATCCGTCGGGATATCTCATGCAGGGACGGCTGGAAGATGAGGCGGGCTCCGTGGTGGTGTGCGCCATGGAGGGGACGAGGTCGTTTCTTCTGGAAATACAGGCGCTGGTGTGCCACACCAGCTTTCCCATGCCGAGGCGTACGGCCGTGGGCACGGATTACAACCGGGTAAACCTTCTGATGGCCGTGCTGGAGAAGCGGCTGGGGATTCATCTGGGGGACTGCGACGCCTATGTGAACGTGGCGGGCGGGATGCGCGTACTGGAGCCGGCGCTCGATCTGGCGCTGGTGGCGGCAATTTTGTCCAGCCATTATGGCAGGAGCTTGGACGCGGGGACCGTTCTCTTTGGAGAGGTGGGCTTAGTGGGAGAGGTCCGGGCCGTTTCCCAAGCGGAGCGCCGGGTGGCGGAGGCGGTCAAGACCGGATACCGCACCTGCATTTTACCGGAGAGCAGCCGCCAGATGATTGTGAACGCGGGCAGCGTTGATTTGAAGAAAATACGCCTGATTGGCGTGAAGCATATCCGGGAATTGGAGATATAGTAAAGCGAACGTAGTGCACAAAGGGAGCATACTCCCTTTGGATGGCAGATGGGAGATGAGGATTGAGTCAGATGGAATCAAGACGGCAGGAGGCAATGGACAATTTCAGAAAGGGGTATAACTGCACACAGGCAGTCGTGCTCGCCCACGCGGATCTGATTGGCATCGACACCGATCAGCTTTTGAAGCTCAGCCAGTCCTTTGGCGGCGGCATGGGTCGGCTGCGGCAGGTCTGCGGCACCGTGTCGGCCATGTTCATGGTAGCGGGGATGCTCACGGGAAGTCCCGACCCCGCGGATCGGGAGAGCAAGAAGAAAAATTACGAGGCCGTGCAGCAGTTAGCGGCCGCTTTTGAGAAAAAGAACGGCAGTATTATATGCAGGCAGCTGCTGGGGCTGGACAAGAAGACTTCCAGCGTCAGTCCGGAGTACCGCACGGGCGCGGAGCCGGAGCCGAGAACCGAGGAATATTATAAAAAGCGCCCTTGCCTGGAACTGATGGGAGACGCCTGCGATATACTGGCGGAGTATTTTGGAGAAAAGAGGGAACAATGAAGGTTAAGTTTGTGGCTGAAAAGATAGCCAGCTCACTGGTGAGCCTGTACTCTTTTTTTGTAATGATCGTCGCGCTGATGCACGTGATGGTGATGGACGTCATATGGCCGTTTGCGGTGGCCGCCGCCGTTGTGTGTCCGGTGTGGTTCTGGTATGTGGATAAGAGGTGGCTGTCTGAGAAGCGGATCATCTCTTGGATTATTCGTCTGGGGGCATTGGTGGCAGGGATTTTGATATTCACCATTGGCCGTGATAAATGTCCTTTTTACCGCTATATGGAAAACATGGCTCAGGAAAGCATGAAAGCGTATTTTGAGAAAAATATTCAGACTGACGCCATGAAATTTAAAAGCGTGAAAGATGTTACGAAAGAAGAAACGGAAGAGTATTTTCTTGTGTCTGCAACGGTGACCTACATGGATTCGTCAGGCGCTGTTCCCACGGGAACTGCGGTCTATGGCTCCAGCGTGCAGGAGGCCAAGGGCTCGACCAGTGGTGGAAGTGTTGGCGCTGTAAGCGGTGGAAGTGTTGGCGCTATAAGTGGCGGAGGGGTCGCCGCGGAAGCCGGGGATGAAGAAGAAGTGTATATTACGCTTTATTTTGACCGCTGGAGCGGACAGTATTTTGCCAGCATGGAGGATATGCAGCAATACTGGGTGAATAAGCAGCAGGAATAGGAACAACATGCTTTTCTGCGCAGCTGCTCCGGATATGCAGAAGTACCAGCATAAGTAAGTAGCGAACGGGAATAGAACTATAGAGACAGGAGACGGAGGACAGAATGAACGACTCGGAATTTGATGAATTTATACGGAGAAAGTTTAGGGAGGGCGCTCCGGAGATTCCGGAGAGTTATTATCAAAAAATAGATGAAATGCTGGAGAAATCGTCTAAAGAAGAGCCTAAAAAGCCTCCTGTTTTTCGGACGAAGGTAGCTGTTATACTGGCGCTGGTATTTCTTGTAGGCGCTACGTCCGCATTCGCTGGCGTGAGAGTGTACCAGGAACGATTGCAGTCCATGAGTGAGGAAGAGAAGGAAGGAATTGATGAGGGGATTCAGGAAAGTAAGATGAATCAGGATCATTATTCCAGAGAATTGACATCAGGAGAAAATTCTCGTTTGAAAGAGTTGGACAAGGCGTATCGTAATGGATTGTTTCCGAAATATGAGCTGCAGGAAGCGGTTAAAATCTCAGATGTAGATGTAAGTAAAACCGGTTTGAAATATTGCTATGAAAATAGTACATTTTATCTGCCGGATCCTGAAATGACGGATGAGGAATTGCTGGAAATTATTGATTTTCGGTATAAGAGAGATTATGCGGTTGAGGATAGGAATGACGAGTCAGAAACTTTGCCGGATGAGAAAACAGAGATTACTGAGGCGGAAGCGGTGGAATTGGCGAAGAAATATGCAAAACAACTGTTTCATGTGACGGTGGATGATGAGGCAGATGTGGCAGTGGAATATGACACAGAAATGCGTATTGATAATTCATTGAAATCAAATTATTCTGTGAAAATTACTAGGAGTGAATGGGATTATTCAATTTTAATGGATTTAATTCCAGAAAGCGGGAAATGGCGATTTGCATTTTTGAAGTATGAAGATAAAGATAAGTTTACTAAAAATATAAAAGTGAATGAGGATGAGTATATAGCATTTGAAAATGAAATTTGGGATTGTATTGACAGTATATGTAATCGAGATGAGGTAGAGAAGATAGTGCTTACATATGATTATATGAAAAATACAAATGAACTCTATTTAGGTGAGGTAAAGTATGCGGTAGAATTGGAGAATGGAGAAGGATATGTTTTTGAAAGATACGTGTTATCAAAAAATATACGTAGTGGAAATTATTGGAGAGAGATAACTTCTTTTTGGCATGAACATGATAAAAATATAAAGTCGGCCAAACAAAAGGGAATGGATGTTCATCAAAGGAAGTTGGTTCTTTACAAAAAATAAGCAAAATGTAATGATATAAAATGAAAGGGAGGAAAAGTACATGAGTAAGTTTTTTCGCTTTTTAGGAATTATGGGAGTAATAATGTTGTTAGGGATGTCTATTAATTTGGGAGGCATAGAAGAGATTCAGGCCGTAGAAAAATCAATGGACAGTAATGAAAAACAAGAATCAGGACAAAGTACTATTGTTAAAATTCAAAATTCAAATTTTGGTGTTGTATCGCCGTTTTCTATGAATGAAGGAACTATTTATGGTGATGGCGTGCGTTTGAGAAAGAAACCTAGCAGTTCATCTACAGTATTAGAATTGATGTATAATGGAGAAGAGGTTCTTGTATATCCCCAGATAACAGCTGAAGATGGAAAAGGGAAATGGACTTACATAAAACGCTATAAGACAGGCACTACAGGCTGGGTAAGCAACGACTGCATAATCGTACTGTAAGTTATATTTATTATCTTTAATAATTTCATATCAATAACCAAATTACATTTTGCTTATTATATATGAGGCCTCTGGTAACAAGATGTACCGGAGACCCCATTTTTATTATGACACATTATCGTTAGGCTTTTTTACGCCATAATTTGCTTGTTTTTTTGTGAAGCCTTCAAATAGTAATTGCTTTTTCAATCCTTTTTTAGAGAATGGCATTGTCCTGCGTCTGCCAGTAAAGATATTCTTCCCATGCCTCGTCAAACCATATCTTTTTCATTGGTCAATGTCCTCGATTATTTCATGTTCCGTACCCTTGCCGGCATTA
>CANPZR010000084.1 GCA_947589175.1 uncultured Lachnospiraceae bacterium
CGGCACGCAGACAAGCCGCCCCTCGCCACGGGTGTATGCCGCCAGTTCCCTGGCGTAATTCTGCATCGTGCTCACCGGAGCCTGACCACATAACAATGAACCCTTCGGGTTCATCGAACTCAAAGAGTTCATTGAAGCGTTCTGGTTCATTGAACTCAAAGATTTCATTGAAACATCCTGTTTCAGCTCAAAGACGGCCCCCATCTGCTCGAGGTCGGTCATCGCCCTGCCCACCGCCGTATCCGGCACCTCCAGCGTAAATTCATAGAAGGGCTCCAGGAGCACGGATTCCGCCTGCATCAGTCCCTGCCTCACGGCCCGGTAGACCGCCTGCCTGAAATCCCCGCCCTCGGTGTGTTTTAAGTGAGCGCGCCCCGCGATGAGGGTAATTTTTACATCTGTGAGGGGCGCTCCCGTGAGGACGCCCCTGTGCTCCTTTTCCATTACATGAGTCAGAATCAGCCGCTGCCAGTTCCTATCCAGCCAGTCCTCGCTGCACACGCTCTTTGCCTGCACGCCGCTCCCTGGCTCTCCCGGCTCCATCCACAGATGCACCTCCGCGTAGTGGCGCAGGGGCTCAAAATGCCCCACTCCCTCGACGGCATTGGCGATTGTCTCCTTGTACACGATATTTCCCGTTCCAAAGGATACATCCAGATCAAAGCGCTCTTTAATCCGCTGCTGCAGAATCTCGACCTGCACCTCGCCCATGACCTGGGCCTCAATCTCCTGCAGCTGTTCATTCCACGCCAAATGAAGCTCCGGCTCCTCCTCCTCAAGCAGCCGGAACTTCGGCAGGACAGCCGCCGCGTCCACGCCCTCCGGCAGCTGAATCCGATAATTTAACACCGGCTCCAGCACCGGCTTATTTTTCACTGTTTCGATTCCCAGTCCCTCGCCGGGAAATGTCTCCGTCAGTCCGGTCAGGGCGCATACCATCCCCGCGGGCGCCTCGGGAACTGTTTCATAACGGCTCCCGGAATAGACGCGGATCTGGTGGATTTTCTCCTGCCAGCTCCCGTCCGCCCCCGTCAGCTCCATCCGTCCCCGCAGGACGCCACCGGTCACCTTTACATGCGTGAGGCGGTTTCCCTGATCGTCCCTTGCGATTTTAAATACCCGCACTCCCAGTTCTTCCCCGTATTCCGGGCTTTCCACATATGTTTTCAGACCGTCCAGAAATTCTGACACGCCCTGCATTTTCAGCGCCGAGCCAAAAAAACAGGGGTACAGCTTCCTCTCCCGGATCAGTCCCGGCACGAGGGATTCGTCCAGCGCGCCGCTCTCCAGAAACTGCTCCAGCAGCTCCTCGTCGCAGAGCGCCACATTTTCCATAAATTCCTCATTCCGCTCTCCGCTAAAGTCCACAATATTCCCACTAAGCGTTTCCTTCAGCTCCGCCATCAGGCGCTTCCGCTCCGTGCCCGGCTGGTCCATTTTGTTCACGAAAAGAAAGACGGGAACGCCGTACTGCTCCAGCAGCCGCCACACCGTCCGGGTGTGCCCCTGCACGCCGTCCGCCCCGCTGATGACCAAAATGGCGTAGTCCAATACCTGCAGCGTCCGCTCCATCTCCGCGGAGAAGTCCACATGCCCCGGCGTGTCAAGCAGCGTAATCTGCCGGTCTCCCAGAGAAAACACCGCCTGCTTGGAAAATATAGTAATGCCCCGCTCCTTTTCCATCGGATCCGTGTCCAGAAAAGCGTCCCCGTTGTCCACCCGGCCCATCTGCCGGATCTGCCCCGCCTGATAGAGCAGCCCCTCGGACAAGGTGGTCTTGCCCGCGTCTACATGGGCCAGGATGCCGATTGTAATATATTTCATATGCCCGCTCTCTGCCTTATTCCACAGCCGCTAACGCCTGCGCCAAATCCTCGATCAAATCCTGCTTATCCTCCAGGCCGCAGGAAATGCGCACCAGCCCGGCAGGAATCCCCGCCGCCGCAAGCTGCTCCTCGTTCATCTGTCTATGGGTGGACGTCGCCGGATTCAGACAGCAGGTCCGGGCGTCCGCCACATGCGTCTCAATAGCCGCCAGTTTCAGCCGCTTCATAAATGCCTCCGCCGCCGGACGGCCCCCCTTCAGCTCAAAGGACACGACGCCGCATCCTCCCTGCGGCATATATTTTTTCGCAATTTCATAATACGGATCGGAGGGCAGTCCCGGATAGCTGACATGCGATACTTTTTCATGTCCCTGTAAAAATTCCGCCACCGCCTGTCCGTTCTCCACATGGCGCGGCATGCGCACATGCAGCGACTCTAATCCGAGATTGAGAATATACGCGTTCTGCGGCGACTGGATACAGCCGAAATCTCTCATGAGCTGCGCCGTGCACTTGGTGATAAACGCCCCCTCTTTCCCAAAACGCTCCGCGTATGTAATGCCGTGATAGGATTCATCCGGCGTGCACAGCCCCGGAAATTTTTCTTTGTGCGCCATCCAGTCGAACTTACCGGAATCCACGATTGCTCCGCCTACAGCGGCCCCGTGTCCGTCCATATATTTGGTCGTGGAGTGCGTGACAATATCCGCTCCCCACTCGATGGGCCGGCAGTTCACCGGCGTCGGGAACGTGTTGTCCACAATCAGCGGCACGCCGTGAGCATGGGCCGCCCTCGCGAATTTTTCAATATCCAGCACGGTCAGCGCCGGATTCGCAATCGTCTCTCCGAACACCGCGCGGGTATTTTCCTTAAAGGCCGCGTTTAATTCCTTCTCAGTGCAGTCCGGCGAGATAAATGTCACGTCAATTCCCATCTTCCTCATCGTCACATCTATGAGGTTAAATGTGCCGCCGTAAATGGAGGACGAAGCCACAATGTGGCTGCCGCACTCGCATATGTTGAACAGGGCAAAAAAGTTCGCCGCCTGGCCGGACGAGGTGAGCATCCCCGCGGTTCCCCCCTCTAACTCGGCGATTTTTGCCGCCACATAATCGTTGGTCGGATTCTGCAGCCGGGTGTAAAAATACCCCTCCGCCTCTAAGTCGAACAGCTTTCCCATATCCTCGCTGGTATCGTATTTAAAAGTCGTGGACTGGATAATGGGAATCTGCCTCGGCTCCCCATTTCCCGGCGTATATCCCGCCTGCACACATTTTGTATTGATTCTGTAATTGTTCATAATTTTCCCCTTTCTATAAATTAATTTTGTCGCAAAAACGCGACTGACATCACAACGGACTTCTCATAAGCTTTGTCCGCACTAACTGCATTTACTGAGCATTTTTACTATTCTAAAATTTCCCTGGCCCTCTCGATCTCCTCCTCCGTGGGAGTCCGCACCCCCGCGAGAGGATAGGGAATCTTTAGCTGTTCCCATTTCGCCACGCCGAACGTGTGATAGGGCAGGACCTCCACCCTCTCCACGCTCTTCCAGCCATCTATCGCTTTTCTCAACTGCACGAGCCCCGCCTCATCGTCCGTCAGCCCCGGCACCAGCACATGGCGAATCCACATGGGAATCCCCCGCTCCGACAGATACTCCGCCATAGCAAGAATACCCTCGTTGCCGTGGCCGGTGAGGGCTCTGTGCTTCTCGTCGTCTATTTCCTTGATATCCAGCAGCACCAGATCCGTCGCCGCCAAAAGCCGGTCAAATTCCGCCAGAAAATCCGACTCCCGCCGGAACAGACAGCCGCTGGTGTCTAACGCCGTGTGGACGCCCTCTTTTTTCGCCCGTTCAAAAAACTCCGTCACAAACGGCATCTGCGCCATAGGCTCTCCGCCGCTGACCGTAATGCCCCCGTTGTCCCGCCAGTACGACCGGTAACGGAGCGCCTTTTGCAGCGCTTCTTCGGGCGTCTGCCAGCCGAGCGCCACGCCCTCCTCCGGCTCGCGCTCCCATGTCTCCGGATTGTGACAGAACTGGCACCGCATCGGGCAGCCCTGCATAAAAATCACATAGCGGACGCCCGGCCCGTCCACCAGGCCGAACGTCTCGACTGAATGAATCAATCCTTTCATAAATTCCCATGGCAGGTTCTCGCGATCACGTCCTCCTGCTGCTCTCTCGTCAGGTCGATAAACTTTACCGCATACCCCGAAACGCGGATCGTAAAGTTCGCGTACTCCTCTTTTTCCGGATGCTCCATCGCGTCAATCAGCTTGTCCGTCCCGAACACGTTGACATTCAGATGATGCGCTCCCTGATCAAAGTACCCGTCGAACACCTGAACCAGATTGCGAATCCTCTCCTCCTCGCTGTGCCCCAGCGCCTCCGGGTGAATGGTCTGGGTGTTGGAAATGCCGTCCAGCGCCCACTCGTAGGGGAGCTTCGCCACGGAATTAAGGGAGGCCAGGAGACCGTTTTTCTCCGCCCCGTAGCTGGGATTCGCCCCCGGCGAGAGCGGCTCGAACGCCTTTCTTCCATCCGGCATCGCGCCGGTAGCCTTGCCGTACACCACATTGGACGTAATCGTCAGAATCGACGTGGTGGGCTCGGAATTTCGGTAGGTGTGATGCTTTTTCAGCTTTTCCACAAATGTCCCCAACAGCCACACGCCGATCTCGTCCGCCCGGTCGTCGTCGTTTCCATAGCGGGGAAAATCACCCGTCGTCTCATAGTCAACGACGATTCCCTTCTCGTTGCGGATTGTCTTTACCTTCGCGTAGCGAATCGCGCACAGAGAGTCAATAACATGCGAAAAACCGGCGATTCCCGTGGCAAAGGTGCGGCGCACATCTGTGTCGATCAGCGCCATCATGGCCGCCTCGTAATAATATTTATCGTGCATATACTGGATCAGGTTGAGCACATTGACATACAGCCCCGCCAGCCAGTCCAACATCTTGTCGTACTTCTCCATGACCTCGTCATAATCCAGATACTCCGAGGTAATCGGCTTGTAGGCCGGTCCCACCTGATCCCCGGTCTTTTCGTCCACGCCGCCGTTGATCGCGTACAGAAGGCACTTTGCCAGATTGGCCCTCGCGCCGAAAAACTGCATCTCCTTGCCCGTCTGCGTAGCCGACACGCAGCAGCAGATCGAGTAGTCGTCGCCCCACACTGGCTTCATCACGTCGTCGTTTTCATACTGGATGGAGCTGGTGCGGATGGAAATATCCGCCGCGTATTTTTTGAAATTCTCCGGCAGCGCCGAGGAATACAGCACGGTCAGGTTCGGCTCCGGCGACGGTCCCATATTCTCCAGCGTGTGGAGGAATCGAAAATCCGTCTTTGTCACCATAGAGCGCCCGTCCATGCCGATGCCCGCCATCTCTAACGTAGCCCACACCGGATCGCCGGAAAACAGGTGATTGTAGGAGGGAATCCGGGCAAATTTCACCATGCGGAACTTCATCGTCACATGGTCGATGAGCTCCTGCGCCTGGCTCTCCGTCAGGACGCCCCGGTCCATATCCCGTTTGATATAAATATCCAAAAAGGTAGAAATGCGCCCCACGCTCATGGCCGCGCCGTTCTGTGTCTTGATAGCCGCCAGATAGCCGAAATACAGCCACTGCACCGCCTCCTTGGCGTTCGCAGCCGGGCGGGAGATATCGTATCCGTAGGACTCCGCCATCTGCTTCATCCCCGCGAGAGCCTTAATCTGCCTTGCCAGCTCCTCCCTCTGACGGATCACGTCGTCGGTCATCGTGCCGTCCCCGCAGTTTGCGAGGTCCTTCTTTTTCTGCTCGATCAAATAGTCCACGCCGTACAGCGCCACCCTGCGGTAATCCCCCACAATGCGGCCACGCCCGTAGGTATCCGGCAGGCCGGTGACAATCTTGTTGTGCCTTGCCACCTTCATCTCCGGCGTATAAGCGTCAAACACGCCCTCGTTGTGCGTCGTGCGGTACTCGGTAAAAATCTTGTGAAACTCCGGGTTGGGCGTGTACCCGTAAGTAGTACATGCCTGCTCCGCCATCTTGATTCCGCCAAAGGGCATAAACGCCCGCTTCAACGGCTTATCCGTCTGCAGTCCGACAATCTGCTCCAGCTCTTTTGTGTCCTCGCTGATATAGCCCGGCGCATGAGATGTGAGGGTGGACACGATATCCGTATCCATGTCCAGCACGCCGCCCTTGGCGCGCTCCTCCTTCTGCAGTCCCTGCAGAATCCCCCAGAGCTTGTTGGTCGCCTCGGTCGGTCCCGCCAAAAAGCTCTCGTCCCCGTCATAGGGAGTATAATTTTTCTGAATAAAATCTCTGGTATTGATTTCCCGCTTCCACAAAATGCCCTCAAAGCCGTCCCATTCTTTAAAATCTGCCATCGGGTATCCTCCTTCAATCAAGTATTTGTGTTTGTATGGCAAACATTATACAATATTTAGATTGAAAAAGCAATCTGTAAATTCACAATCGGTCCGGCTGACATCTGCCCGGCTTATAGCTGGCCGGGCTGCGCGTTTTCAGTATTTCCCCGGTCCGGACGCTGTCCCTTGGGATCGTCCATGCCCGGCTGGCCATTTCCAGAATTTGCCCCGTCCGGACGCTGTCCTCTGGGATTATCCATGTCCGGCTGACCGCCTCCGGGATTTTCTCCATCCGGCCGGATATGACCGCCGCGCCCGCCGCCACCGGGCCTTCCGCCGAATCCGCCGGAACCGCCGTTCGACACGGCGACGGAATCCATCTCGATTGTCTCCTCAATCTCTCCTGCCTTTAGTGTGTAGTTTTCTCCCTGTTTTAATTCAGAAGAACTGAAAACCACAGAATTTCCCGTCTTGACCGCCGTGTGCCGGAACAGCTCTTTCCCGTCGGCGTCAGTGATAACGATTTCATCCCCTTTATTATAGGAAGAAGAAAGATTGTGCAAAAAGGAGCACTGGGCGGAGTCCTCGCCGAATCCCTCCGCCATGCCGGAGTTTCCGAGCGCCAGAATCGTACCGCCGTTGATCACGATTTTCCCTCCCCGCTCCGCCCCGGTATCCAGCGCGCCGTTGCCGCTGCTCGTGGGGCCGTTTACAAGGATAGTTCCCCCCTCAATCAAAAGGTCTCCGTTGGAATCCAAGCCGTCGCCCTCCGCGTTGACCGTAATCGTTCCGCCAGATATGGTCAATTCCGGCGTATCGCCGCTGGCGTTCACGCCATCGTCCAGAGAAGTGACATCCATCTCGCCGCCTGCAATCTGAATCTGATTTCCCTCCAGCCCCTCGTAGGCTTTCGTCAGGCGGATATTTCCTCCTGTGATATTTAACAGATTATCTGCGTGCATCCCGTCGTCTCCGCTGGCCGCCTCAATGGTTCCCCCGGAAATACCCAGCGTTCCGTTGGAGTGAAAGGCATCGTCGTAAGAGTCCACCGAAAAGGTTCCTCCCGTGACCGACAGGTTATTTCCCGCTTTAAACGCCTTGGCGCTCTCCTCATCCTGCTCGGACATATCCCAGCCGGAATCCGCCCGACGCCATTTGTCATTGGAGGAAAATGTGGCGTTTTCGCTTCCCTCACCGGTAAATACCTTAAAATCTCCTCCCTCAATCATCAGATCCTGATCCGCCTGCACGCCGTCGTTTTTCGCCGTGATATCCAGCGTGCCCCCCGCAATACACAGGGATTTCTTGCAGTTGATGCCGTCGTTTCGATAGCCAGACACCTGAAGGGATCCCTCTCCCGTTATGGACATGTCTCCCTCCGAGCTGATTGCCGCTCCACTGGCCGTGCCGGAATCCGCCGTCGCGCTGTCTGTGTTGGAACCGGCGGTCGCACTGTCTGTGCTTTCCGTTAGATCCGCCTCGCTCCCGCTCTTAAACTGGTTCTCTGAACCCGCTTTTAGCTGAATCGAGGTGTGCGCCGCCTTCTGAGACTCAAACGCCTTGCCGGACGTGTTGGTGACGTCCACGCCGTCCAGCACGAGGACGACCACGTCCTCCTCCCCTGCGTCCACCTCGATTTTCCCCTGGCTCAATGTCCCAGAGAGAATATAGGTGCCCGCCTTTTTGATCTGTACCTCGTCCTCCCGCACTCTGGCGCCCTCGCCGGAAATCTGCGTGTCATTCTGTTTCAGGGAAATCCTGGTGGCGTTCGCCTCGTCCGCCTCCGGGATGTCTGCTGCCGTCAGCGCGGCGCCCGTGACAGACGCCCCCGAGGCAGAAATTCCTGAGTCAGAAGTTTCCGGGTTTCCAGAAGCCAATGGCTCAGATTTCCCATTTCTATTGAGGCAAAAAATAATTATAAGAGCCACGACCAGAACCGCCGCGGCGGCAATTCCTATAATCTGATTCTTTTTCAGCTGTTTCATCCTTTTCCCTCCATTCTGGAACATTTACACGGCAGCGCCATAATCTGCCATCACATTCTTTCCTGCTCGATTACGTTGCTGACGGAAACATTCAGATTTCCATTCCGGCTCCGGACGTCGTCCAGAAATTCCTTGGGAATCTTCGCATCCTTAAAAATCACATGATATGTAAGTTCAAACAGCGTCCCCATATTGATGGTGCGCACTCTCTCCAGCTTTGCCTTTTTCGTATATTTTTCAAATAAATCGTCAAAAAGTCCCTCGTAGTCAAAATTCTCCGGCAGCGTAATTCTGAGTTCCTTTTGCGGCGTCCGGACCGAGCCGAAATCCACAGAAGTGAGAATCAGCGTCAGCGCCCCCGCGAACAAAAAGAAAATAACCGCCACCAGCACATAGCCCATGCCGAGGGCCAGGCCGATCGCCACGGAAGTAAACACGGCGGCGATTTCCCTCGCCGTCCCCGGCACGCTGCGGAACCGGACAAGCGCGAAAGAGCCCGCCACGGCAATTCCCGTTCCGATATTTCCATTTACTAACATGATTACCAGACACACCACCATCGGCAGAAGCGCCAGCGCGATGGCGTAGCTTGTACTGTGCTCGCACCGCCACATAAAGACCATGGCGGACAGAACTCCCAGAATCATGGCCGTCCCCAGACAGATGACCAAGGTCGGCATCGATAATGTACCTGAAATAATACTGCTCAACATAATTTTTCATATCCTCCTGATTTAAAAAGATTTCTTGCGATATAATTTTGATAACAGGTTCCATATTTGGAAAAAGAACCCGAATATATCCTGTGCTCACTGAGATCGTCCACCAGCCACATCGGTATCCCGTATGGCACCTTGACTTCCATAATAATACGGCGCTCCGGCAAGAGCGGCTCCCCCTCGTCTCCCGCCCGAAGATCCAGCTCCTCCGTGCGAAACCGGATATTTTCATCAAATGTCACCCGGATGTCCTCGCCATTTTTCCCCGCAAAGGCAATCCGGTCATAGGCGAGGTAGACCTTCGGCTCCGGCCGGTACATCCGCAGAAAACTGAGGATTTCCTTCTGAATCTGGGCGTCCTTATCCAACTCCTCGTGCCTGTCCACAAATCCCCGGATGTCCTCATACGGCGCCGCCACCCTGCGCTTGTAAACAACGCCATTGTACTTCTTCTTGATCTCCGCGAAAACCGCCGCGTCCTCTCCCGGCACCCCGTAGCTGCGGATCCGGAATTTTTCCTTGTAAATCGGCTTTTCCACCGACCGCCGCACCAGATCGAACAGCGCCGTGTCGTAATAAATATTGCATATGGTGTACTTCCCGAACTCATCCGGTTCCATGTTGTCCCGGATGACCGGAACAATCTGTTCGTACTGCTCCGGCGTCAGAATGAATTTCTTCTCGTACCGCCTGAATGT
>CANPZR010000085.1 GCA_947589175.1 uncultured Lachnospiraceae bacterium
GCTGCATGCTCATAGCCCCCAGGTTGATAATCTCCAGCCCCGGAATATGCGGCAGGCCCTGCATCCCGATCTGATCGAACGTCTTTTGCATACAGTCCGAGCAGATGGTGATGTTGTTGGGTATGGTGATCATCTTCTCCACCTTGCTCTCCGGCCGGTGGCACATATAACAGATCTTCTCGTAGCCGTCTTTTTTCTCATCGTTATTATTGGTATTCTGATCCATGTTTTTAATTTCCTCGCTCATATTAAACCTCATTTCGGAGCATTTTTTCCATTCCAAAACATTTACGCGACAACGCGCACAAATCCCACCGCGAAAACACTGCGGTGGGATTATTATACACGATTTATGCGGTTTAGTAAATACTTCCCCACGGAATAACCTGAGAACCGTCTCCGCTGCCATAACCGTTGCCGTAGTTCGGAGTCGTCTGGCTCGAATCATCCTCTTCTTCATCCAGGCCGTCCAGCGTATCCTTGCTCTCCAGCGTCACCTTGAACTCTTTGTCCTTGTACTCGCCGTCGTCGCTGCGCTTCACCTTCAGCGTCACGTCCGTGCCCACCTTGGTGTTGTTGACAATCTCCTGTACCTCGTTGATGGTCTTTACCTCCCGGCCGTTCACAGCCACAATGACGTCGCCCTGCTTCACGCCCGCCTTATAGGCTGCTCCCGTATCAGAAATGCTTGCCACATAGACGCCTACCGGTATGCCGTATGCATCGCTGACATCCTCTGAAATAGTCCGTCCGGTAATGCCGAGATACCCTTTTTCCTCGTCCTTTAACACCTGCCTGTCCATGAGATCGTTGATCACGGAAATGGCGTCGCTCATGGGGATGGCGTATCCCATGCCCTCTACGGTAGTATTCCCGTAGGACATATATTTGGAAGAATTAATACCTATTACGTTACCGTTGGTATCGATCAGAGCTCCTCCGCTGTTGCCGGGGTTGATGGCGGCGTCGGTCTGCAGGAGGATCTGCGTCGTCTGCTTTCCGGTCTGCTCATCTGAATTGGTCACTTCCCGATCCTTGGCGCTGACATATCCCACCGTCACGGACTGGCCGTATCCAAGGGCGTTGCCGATCGCGATCACCATCTGCCCTACCTTGGCATCATCGGAGCTTCCCAGAGACGCCACCTTGATACTCGACTTGGTGGAATCCTTCAGGGATCTGAGCGGCACGGTGAGGACCGCCAGGTCGTTGGACTCGCTGGTTCCCTTTACATTGGCCTCCACGGACTCCCCGTCGTTGAACCGCACGGAAATCTCATCCGCGCCCGCCACGACGTGGTTGTTGGTCACAATCAAAAGCTGGTCCCGATCCTGCTTCACAATAAATCCCGAGCCCGCACCCTGTGAAGAATAGGTCTGTCCAAAATAGGACTGCTGGGTGCTTTTTTCCGTAATCGCTACAATAGACGGCATAACGCCCTCTACAATGCCGGACACGTCAGTAACGCCGGTGACGGCTCCCCCGCTCACGGTCGTCAGAGGAATCTGCGAGCTCTGCGAACTCTGTGAAACAACCGGGTCGCTGCCACCCTGCCCGGACACCGCCCGCAAAATGGCGTTGCAGGCAAAAAAGCACAGGGCCGCCACTACGCCAAATACAGCCGCGCTGACGATTACCTTCGGAAATGAGGAACCGCCGTCTTTCTTTTCCCGCTTTTCCTTTTTCTTTTCTTTCTTTTTCCGCTCGCTCTGAGGGTCTATGTTCTGAAAGCGGTAAATATTGTCCTGGGAAGGCATCGGTTCAGGTTTCACCTGAGACGTTGGCCCTGCCTGAGACGTCGATCCTGCCTGCGACGTTGGTCCTGCCTGAGACGTCGATCCTGCCTGTGATGATGGCCCTGCCTGAGACGTTGGCTCTGCCTGCGACGTTGGTGTCGGCTCAGGTTCCACCTGAGACGATGGCTCCGAAGGAGACGATGACGTCGGCTCGTCCCGAAGAACAAATCCTGTTTCCTGATTTATCTCATTGTTTTCATCCATGAATACTACTTCCTTTCTTCACTATTTATGACTCATTATATATGAGAATTGTGTTTTGTTTGTGAAATAAAAATTTATTGTGAAATCACAAAAAATGGTATATACTTGTAATACATGGTGCCGGGGGCGTCACAAGAGGACAATTTTCCGCCTCCACGATAGAGAACTTTATTGAACTACAGATAGGAAGGACGGTTTTGTTTTGATCAAGGGAAATCAAAAACTGCTGAATCTTTTTCGCGTACTGATTGATACAGCTATTATAGTCTGTTCATTTATCGGGGCCTATTATCTGCGCTTTGACAACGTGCACAGCCCCCTTTACCTGTTCGACATAATGCGGGAGCCCCAAGGCGTATACGGGACGCTGGGCACATACTGCCAGATGCTCATCACCCTGATTCCCTGCTACCTGGTCTCTTATTATTTCTTTCACCTGTACGACCCCGCGCGGGTCAAGAGCCGCCGCTTCGAATTCTGGAGCGTCATCAAGGCCAACGTAGTCAGCATCCTGTACTGCGTGGCTCTTTTGTACTTTTTCGGGCAAAAAGACTACGCCCGCCTTTTCATCGTCATTTTCGTCTCTCTGAACCTGTTCTTAGAGCTTTTATTCCGCATCGCCACCTCCACCCTTCTCCGGAAAATACGCAGAAAAGGACTGAACCAGAAGCACATTCTGTTAGTGGGCTACAGCCGCGCCGCGGAGAGCTATATCGACCGTCTCCTGGCGCATCCCGAATGGGGCTACACCATTCACGGCATACTGGACAATTTCAAGCCCCTGGGACATGCCTACCGGAACATTCCGGTCATTGGGCGGATCACCGATCTGAAAAAGGTGCTGGCGGATAACAATTACGACGAGATCACCATTACGCTGGGCCTGCACCACTACGATTCCCTGGAACACATCGTGGCCGTCACGGAAAAATCCGGCGTCCACACCAAATTTGTCCCCGACTACAACAACCTGATTCCCACGCGGCCCTACACCGAGGATCTGGACGGGCTGCCGGTCATCCATGTGCGCAAGGTGCCCCTCAGCAACTCCTTTAACCGCTTCATCAAGAGAGCCATTGACATTGTGGGGTCTATCTGCCTGATCATCCTGTTCTCCATCCCCATGTTAGTGGTGGCCGCCATTATCAAAATCACCTCGCCGGGCCCGCTGATTTTCGAGCAGGAGCGGGTGGGGCTGCACAACCGGCCATTTAAGATGTACAAATTCCGCTCGATGGAAGTCCAGGACTCCTCCAAGGAAAAACAGGCGTGGACCGTGCAGAACGACCCGCGCGTGACGCCGATCGGCAAATTTATCCGCAAGACAAGCCTGGACGAGCTGCCCCAGTTCTTCAATGTGTTAAAAGGCGATATGAGCCTTGTCGGCCCGCGGCCGGAGCGCCCGTTTTTCGTGGAAAAATTCAAGGAAGAAATCCCCCGCTACATGATCAAGCATCAGGTGCGGCCGGGCATCACCGGCTGGGCGCAGGTCAACGGCTATCGGGGAGACACCTCAATCCGCATGAGGATCGACTGCGACCTGTACTACATCGAGAACTGGTCGCTGAGCCTGGATTTCAAGATTCTGTTCCTGACTATTTTCAAGGGCTTTGTGAACAAAAACGCCTACTGATTTTCCCAGAAGGCGCGAAGTTCCTCTGCCAGCGTCTCCTGCCCCACCACCGTACAGGGGAACCACTCTCTGGGGAAAAGCTCCCGGTACGACTGCTGCAGAAATCGCTCGTCCAACAGGAGAATCGCCCCCCTGTCCTCCGCCGTGCGGATGACCCGTCCGCCTGCCTGGAACACCTTGTTGACGCCGGGGTACAGATAGGCGTAGTCGAACCCCCGGCCCTTTTTTTCGTCATAATATTCTTTAAATAATTCTCTCTCGTGACACACCATGGGCAGTCCGGTACCCACAATGACCGCCCCGATCAGCCGGTCCTCTTTCAAGTCAATTCCCTCGCTGAAAATGCCGCCCATGACGCAGCACCCGATGACCGTCTCCTGCTCCGGCACCTGGAACGCCTCCAGAAATTCTTCTTTTTCCTGCTCCGGCATATCCGGCCTCTGCACCAGAAGCCGCTGCCCCTCCCGCGTCTGAATCCGGCTCACGACCTGGTCCATAAAGGCGTAGGAGGGAAAAAACACCAGATAATTTCCCTGTCTCGCCGCCGTAAAAATATCAATATACCGGGCGATCCGCCCGTACTCCTCCGGCCCCCGCCTGGTGTACTTGCTGGTGACGTCCTTAGCGATCAGCACCTTCCGGTTTTCCGGCGGAAAAGAGGATTTCGCGTAGACGGCGCAGTCCTCGCTGTCGCCGGACAACTGCTCCTTGTAGTACCGGATGGGAAGCAGCGTGGCCGAAAACAAAATGGCGCTGCGCCCCCGCTCCAGAACCTCCCGCAGCTTCTCCGACGGGTCCATGCACTGGAGTTTGACCCGGAAATTCCCCTCCTCGTCATAATCCGTGTAGATCCGGTATTTATCATTTAATTCCTCCAGCACTGCCGCAAACCGGCGGACGTCAAAATAAAATTCCAGCATCGTCTCACGCTCCGGCAGCGCCGGGTAGTTTTTGGCAAACAATTCATAGTCCGCTATTACCCGCATGAGCTGGAACAAAAATGTCACCATTTCCTCCCGGTCTAACAGGGCAAATTCATCGCACGCCCGCTTCCACGACAGCAGAGTCCGGTTCGCCGCGTCGATGGATCGCTCAAATTTGCGGAGATCGTACTCGACCTCCGGCCTCTTTTCGTGGCGCCTCATGGCCTTGACGACGCGCCCCGCCGCCAGAAAATCCTCCTTGACCAGCCGGGCGCTGAACATCTCCCGTCCCCGCTCCACCAGATTGTGCGCCTCGTCCACGAGAAAAATCATGTTTCCCTTTTTTTCCTGGGAGAAAAAACGCCTCAGATAGACGTTGGGATCGAAGGCGTAATTGTAATCGCAAATGACGGCGTCCGCAAAAAGCGCCGCGTCCAGCCCCATCTCGAAGGGACACACCTGATGTTTCTCGGCGTAGCGCAGAAGGATTTCCCGATTCAGCTTATCCTCGTGAACCAGCATGTCATATACCGCCTCGTTGACCCGGTCGTAGTGCCCCCTGGCCCGCTCGCAGTCGCCGGGATTGCAGGAAATCTTGTCCAACACGCACACTTTTTCTTTCGCCGTGATGGTGATGGGCTTGAACAGAAGATCCTGCCCGCACAGAAGCGCGAAACACTCCTCGGCCACCGTCCGGGTAATCGTCTTGGCCGTCAGGTAAAAAATGCGGTCGCTGACGCCCTCCCCCATCGCCTTTACCGAGGGAAAAACGGTGGTAATCGTCTTTCCGACGCCGGTGGGCGCCTGGATAAAAAGCCTCTTTTTTTCTAAAATCGTGTGATAAGTCATGGCCGCCAGCTTTTTCTGGCCCGGCCGGTAGGGAAACGGAAACGCGAGGCTCTGAATCGACGCGTTTCTCTTTTTCTTCCAGTCGTACTCGTACACCGCCCACTTTTCGTAGTCGTCTATCAGCTGCAGAAACCACTCCGCGATCTCATTTCTGGTAAACGAATCCTGGAACCGCCGCACCGCCTCCGTCTCCATGTGGCAGTACGTCATCTGCACCCCGACCCGGTCCAGATTCTCCTTTTCCGCCACCATGTAGGCATAACACATGGCCTGCGCCTTGTGGACAAAGACCGGCTCCTTCATCTCTTTCACATCCATGTACACGCCCTTGATCTCGTCGATGGTCACCAGGCCATTTTCCCGGAATACGCCGTCCGCGCGGCCCTCCACCTTTAAGAAAAATTCCTCTCCGCTCTCGCGGCTTTTCATTTTTTGCAGCACAAAAAGGGAGACCTCTGCCTCGTAGCCGATCCCCATGCTTTTCTGAATCTTCCGGTGGAGACGGCTGCCAAGCTGCATGGCCTCCGTGTTGACCGCCCCGGAGCCGGAGGAGGTGATATCCCCTTCCCGGAACATAAATTCCACCAGGCTCCGTACGGATATTTTTACAATTTCCTGTTCCTGCTTCATGACGTTTCTACCTTTACAGAAAAACCTCCCCGTGGTATACTGATACTATAATTAAAGGAGGCTATTCTATATGTTTTTTTCACTTATCAAACTTGTTAAATGGGTCATCGTCATGCTGATTGTCTGCGCCAGCATCGTCGTCCTCTGCTATGCGGCTCACCACCAGAAAAAGAATCCGGACGACTGCCTCGCGGGCGACGACTCTTTCATGTGCAATGGCAACTGCAGCTCCTGTGAGAAAAATTCCCCTAAAAAGTCTTAATCATCAAGTTTTTTGTGGATGAACTGATCCCAGCGGCTGTCTTCGTCGTCTTCTTCGTCCTCATCGTCGTCCTCGTCCTCGATACCGTAGTCGCCCAGATCGACGCCCTCCTCCTCCTGGGAGGCAAGAATCTGTAAAAACACATCCAGCAGTTCTTCCGCTACCTCATCGTCGTCAATGTACTCAAACTCGACTTCTGCCTCGTCTCCCTTTTTCTGCTTTAAGTTGAGAAGGAAAAAGTATACCGACCGCTCCTCGTCCTCCTCGGTGCCCACTTCCCCAAAAGCGGCAAAGTCCTGTCCCTTATATTCAAAGACATACGCGAGCTCCAGATCAATCTCCTCGCCGTCCTCGGTCTCAAGTGTCAGTTCCACGTCCTCCAGTTCACTGTAATCAAAATCCATCATCTGATTTTACCCCCTGATTATTTTCATATGACGTCGGGGCGGCAAAATACCGTTTGCCCCCGACATCATCTTTAATAGGTCAACTGTACCATGAATCCGGAAGAAATGCAACCATTAACTCCTCGCTTTGTCCCATGTATTTATATCAAAAACTTTGATTCCACCCTTTTTCTGGCTCACTCCGGTATTTATCACATAGAAGTAATCGCCGATTCGCAGGCCGCGGACGTATTCGAGCGCGTTGTAATCGTCCTCTGGGGATGTGCTGCATTGCATGAGCTTTTTCAGCTTTCCATCCTGATATCCATACACCACGTAATATACATGATTTGTTTCTCCCCATTCGTCCTCATCCACGCCCCAGTACTCCACCTCGAATCCGACGAGCTTGCGCTCCTCGTCCACAAATACGCACCGGTGGTTGTATCCGGCCATGCTCTCCGAGTCCTCCTCTAAAAGCACGGTCTCCTTCTCGGTCAGCTCGTAATCCTCTCCGACGCCGAACACAGACACTTTCACCCGGCTGTCCTCCCAGGAATCGCCCTTTTTTCCGCCCTTTCCGATGCCGATCAGCAGATCGTCGCCAAAGGAGTGGAGATATTCCGAAAATCCCGGCAGCTTTAACTCCGATTTCAGAGCCGGATTTTTCGGATCGGAAATGTCCACGGCAAAGACCGGATCCGTTTCCCGATAGGTGACAAAATACGCCATATTGTCTATATAATAGGAAGAATAAATCCGCTCGTCGTTGCCGAGCTGCGCGATTTCTCCCAGCTTCTCCAGCTTTTCGTCCAGCACGCAGAGACCGTTTGTGGTGGTCATCGAGTCATCGTCGCTTTTTTTATACCGGGTGTAGACATAGGCGAGATTCCCGTTGTACTCATGCATATAATAGGAATCCTCGATGAGCCCCTCCGCCTTCGTCCGGCCGACATACGCGAACTCCCCGTCGCGGTACCCATATTTGTAAATGAGAGATTTTGCCTTTGGTCCCCATCTGTGCTCGCCATATCCCGCGGCATAGATATTGTCCTGGCTCACATAATAGACCTCCGCGCCGCCCAGAATCGCCGCCGAATCCTGAAACTCGCACTCCCCGTCTACCTTCAAAGACGTCATGACCATGTAATCGTTGCTCTTTGCGTCCTCGTCGTACAGAATCTTATTTCCCCGGACGCACTCTCCGTTCGCAATGGGAATGAACTGCTCCGGCTCATCATCCTTGCAGTTGTTTCTGTACACCCGATAATTGCTGAACGTGTACAGATAGCCGCCGCTCACGCGGGAGGACATATAGGTCCCGCTCTGTTTCAGCGTCTTCAGCCGCTTGGGATGGCGGACGTCGCTCACATCGTAAATCCAGATGACCGTCGTCATGCCGACCGAACCATACGCGCTGGAGCTGTACGCGATATCTTCCTCGGCCTCGGCTGACGCGGAACTGCCTTTTTTATTTTCCTCAATGATATTTCCCAGAATAATCAGGCGGTCGCCTGCCAGATACATTTCATTTCCCGAAAAAATGCTCCCCCGGATTGTAAACTGGGAGACCTGCTCCACCTTTGCCCCGTCCGCCCGATAAATGCGGACGCGCGCCTTCCGCCCTCCATTTACCGCATAAATATACGTTCCATCCGTCTTTACAATGTCCGCCTCCATCACGCCTTTCACCTGGAGATCGGTCTCCGAGTAGTCCGCGCCGGTTCCGCCCGCGCCCGACAGCCCGGCAGAGGAAGTCGCGCTTTGCTCGGGAACTGCGACTGCGTCCTCCGTCACATTGTTGTCGTATTTGGCCACGGAATCCTTTATTATGCCTAAAGCATCGTCGCTATAGGCGTCGTTGTACTCGTTGAGCAGCTCCGCGATATCCCCGTAATATTCCTCGTCACCGAGGGACGTGAGCTGTCCCTGGGAGCTGCCGTCCGTTTTCCCAGCATCCGGCGCAGAATCCAGCTTCTCTGGTGTTTCTATATAGGTTTGCTGCTCTGTAAAAACTTTCGCCACCGCGGCGCCGGAAACAATCAGCACCGCCAGCGCGGCCGCCACCGACAGAAGCTTCCTTGAAAACCGGCTCTTTTTCTGCTTTGCCTGCACGACCGATGATAGCTTTTCTTCCATTTTTTCCGGCTCCAAAGACTCCGGCATCGGTATTTTTTCCGCCGACTGCAAAATTTTATCCTTTAATTCCTGATCGCTCATATTCCATCCTCCAATCCTAAACACTCTCTGACTCTCGCAAAAGCCCGGCTCTTGATGGAGCGCACCGATCCCTCTTTTTTGTGGATTATCTCTCCGATTTCCCGACTGTTGTATCCGCCGAAAACGGACAGCGTCACGACCAGGCGCTCCTCCTCTGACAAGAGGGCGAGATATTCCTCTACCTCCGGCCTCTCGTACCCCGCCTCCTCCGCGGCGGGCTCCTGCCAATCCGCGTCCGCTAAGTATGTGCCCCTGCTCTTATCCCGCAGCCACGCCCGACACTCGTTCACGGTAATCTGAAAAAGCCAGCTCTTAAAGGAAGAATCCTTTTTCAAAAACGGCAGCCTCTCATACGCCTTCAGCACCGCCGCGCTCACGGCGTCCTCCGCCGCGTAGGAATCCCCCAAATAACAGACTGCAAAGCGGTAGAGGGCCTTGTAGTACCGCTCGTATAAAAGAGCGAAAGAATGGGCGTCCCCCTTCTTGGCCGCTCCCACCAAAAACCATTCCGTATCTGTCATATTTTCCTCATTTCCGCAAAGGTTATATGTCTGTCGTAGACAGACATTGCTGTTGTAGGCAGACATTGGCTATCTGTATAGACAATTTCACCTTTGCCTTTTTTCTGCATATGCGTATATTAGATGAATCAAAAGAGCAAAGTGTTGCAGGATTTTTGAAAATAATTTTATTTC
>CANPZR010000086.1 GCA_947589175.1 uncultured Lachnospiraceae bacterium
GTGATTGAGTTCGCGATTTTCCTCAACATGTGCGTGCCGTTCTACACACACGAGTCGCTGCCCTTTGTGGCCAGCATCGTCATCGGCACCATTCAGCTGGGAGCGACCGTGGATTACGCGATTCTGATGACCAGCCGCTACCACAAGGAGCGGACCATGCAGCACAAGACCAAAAAAGAGGCCATCGCCATCGCGCATCGGACTTCCATCAAGTCCATTATCATCAGCGGAATGAGCCTGTTCGCCTCGACCTTTGGGGTGACTGTGTCCTCCAGCATTGACATGATCAAATCCATCTGTACCCTTCTTTCCAGGGGCGCGGTGATCAGTACGATCGTGGTAATCGTGATGCTGCCGGCCATGCTGACGGTGTTCGACAAGGCAATCTGCAAGACGACGTGGGATATGAGAAAGATTGATTATTAATAGATTTGACTATTAAATACAGAGAATAGGAGGTTTTGATATGAAAAAAAGCAGTATGAAAATCGGCAGGACGATCCTGTGCGGCGGCCTGGTTCTCAGCCTGGTATTGGGAAGCACCCCCACTGCAGAGGTGGAGGCAAAGAAGGTAACGAAACAGGAGTCCGTGTATGTCAACGCGGGCGCGGACGGCAGCGTGACAAAGGTCACGGTATCCGACTGGCTGAAAAATTCCGGCGCTGTGTCCGGCGGCGTAAAGGACCGCTCCCAGTTATCTGACATCAAAAATGTCAAGGGGGAGGAGACATTTACCCAGAATGGAGACGCGCTGAACTGGAACACCTCCGGCGCGGATATCTACTATCAGGGAACAACAGAAAAAAAACTCCCGGTGGAGCTGTCCATCACCTACAAGCTGGACGGACAGGAGATGAATCCCGAGGATATGCTGGGCAAGAGCGGAAAAGTGGAGATTCACGTATCTTACAAGAACAAATTGAAGACGACCAAGACCGTGAATGGGGAGAAGACGCAGATTTACACCCCGTTTGTGATGGTCACGGGGATGATTTTAGAAAACGACCGTTTTAACAATATTAAGATCAGTGATGGAAAGGTGATCAACGAGGGCACCAACAGCATCGTGGTGGGTCTGGGCGTGCCGGGGCTTTCCGAGAGCCTGAATCTGAAAAAAAGCCAGGCCAAAAAGCTAAAGAGCGAGTTCACCGTGACGGCGGACGTGACGGATTTCTCCATGGGAAATACGTTTACCTACGGAAGCGCGGATCTGTTCGGCGACATGGATTTAAAGGAGTCGGCGGGGTTAGACGATCTGGAGGATAAGCTGGACGACATGACGGACGCCACCGCCAAGCTGGTAAAGGGCTCCGACGATCTGTCGGACAATATGGGACTGTTCGCGGATAAGATGGGCGAGCTGAAATCATCGGTGGAAACCTATCAGAAAACCGGCGTGAAGAAGCTGACCAAGGGGGTTAAAAAGCTCGCCAAAAATGGACCGGTTCTCGTAAAGGGAGTGGGAGACTACGTGGACGGCGCGGACACCCTGGCGGACGGCACCACCGCCTATGTGGACGGCGCGGGCAAGATTGCCGATGGAAATATCGCTCTGTATGAAGCCGTGAAGGGTCTCCCGGAACAGTTACAGACATTTGACACGGGTCTTATTACCTATACTCAGGGCGTGGATCAGCTGGGGAGCGAGGAGAACATTGAAAAGGTAAAGGGCGGCGCTCAGGCGGTTTCGGCGGGAATTACCACGCTGAATACAAGCCTGGAGCAGTTAGAGCAGACCTATGCCAACAATGAACAGATTATTGCCGCCCTGGAGGGGGCTGCGGCTCAGAATGAGCAGCTGGCCGCTGTGGTCAGCCAGTTAAAGACACTGACGGCTGCGCAGAAGCAGGCAATCACGGAACTGAAAAATGCCACGGGCGCGGATAGCCAGTTAAAGACCGGAGCGGAGAGCCTTTCCACCGGGGTATCCACGGTGATGGACAGCCTGGGACAGCTCTCGGCCAACAGCGAGAGCCTGCGGACGGCGTCCGCCACGCTGAATGAAAGTATGCCGACTCTGGTGGGCAGCATCAAGACGCTGAAAGAGGGATCTGTGACCCTGAACAAGAACAACAAGAAACTGACCAAGGGCGCTAAGAAGCTGAAAAAGGCCGGCAAGAAGATGAATAAGAGCACAAAGACGCTGAACAAGGGCATGAAGAAGCTGAATAAGGGCGGAAAGAAGCTGAATAAGGCCACCGTTAAGCTGGTGAACGGCGTATTCCAGCTGGAGGAAGCCAGCGAAAAGCTGGACGACGGTTCCCAGACCCTTCATTCGGGAATGGTTCAGTTCAACAAAGAGGCAATCAAGAAGCTGAAAAAGATCTATGAGAACAAGGTAAAGGATCTGACAGAGCGACTGGAGGCCATTGCCGACGCGGGAGAGGATTACAAGAGCTTCAGCGGAATCGGCGACGGCATGAAGGGTGAAGTGAAGTTCATCATCGAGACAGAGGCGATCGAGAATGAGTAAAGTAATAGAGAAAAAGAGGCAAAAGAGAGAGGCGCTGCTGGATGCAGCGCTCTCCCTTTTTATCTCACAGGGTATCGAGAGCACATCCATCTCCGATATCGTGAAGGGGGCCGATATGGCCAAGGGAACCTTTTATCTGTATTTTAAGGACAAGTATGAGATTCGGGACCAGCTGATCCACGAGATGGCGAAAAGGCTGTTTCACGCGGCGGAGCGCAAGCTGAGCCAGGTGCGCCTGGAGACGCTGGAGGAAAAGGTGATCTACCTGGCGGACTGCATCATCGACCAGCTCAATGAAAACAAAAATATTCTGCGATTTATCTCAAAAAACTTGAGCTGGGGCATATTTCATGATATGCTTGTGACGGGAGAGGGAGAAGATTTTTACGGAAAATATGTGATGATGTTAGAGCAGTCCGGCAGAAAGTTCCGCAATCCGGAGCTGATGCTGTATATGATCGTAGAACTGATCAATTCCACCTGTCACAATGTGATACTCAGACAGGAGCCGGTGACGTTGGAGGAACTGAAGCCGGAGCTCTACGGAGCCATCTGCGACATGATCCGAAGACAGGAGATTTAGAGAGATGGGCACGATACTAAAAAAGATTCTGATACTTTTTTTCCGGGTACTGCCTCTCCGGGATGATATCATCCTGGAGAGCTACCCGGATTTTTCAGATAATGCCAGGGCGTTTTATGAATATCTGTTAAAAAAGGGCGTGAACCGCCGCCACCGGATTTTCTGGGCGAGAAACAACCGTTTTCCCCTGGAGGAGCCGCTGCCGGAGGGCGTGAGCGCCTTTTATTTGGATTCGAGGGGACTGGGGGAGACGTTCCGGCGGATGAGCGCGCTGTACCGCAGCCGCTATATTTTCGACGGAAACCACTACATCAAAAAGAGGAGAAAAGGGCAGGTGCGCGTTCATCTGGGTCATGGCATGCTCATTAAGATCGCGCCTGAATACCACAACCGGGAGAAGATCGGAGAGTGCGACGGGTATCTGACCACCGGGGAGAACTGGCGCGAGGTTTTTGCGCGGAAGGTGGGGCTGCCGGAAGAATGGCTTCTGCCCCTGGGGTATCCGAGGAATGACGCGCTGTTTTCGGAGACGGGCGGACGCGGCTTGCAGGCTCCCTACCTGATGTGGCTGCCCACCTACCGCCAGCACCAGAAGCACTTGGAGGAAGGGCTTCCCGCCCGCTATCCCTACGGCCTGCCGGAGATTATGAGCGACCGGCAGCTGCGGGAGCTGGACCGGACGCTGGGGGAGACGGGGATGACGCTGTACTACCGGCTCCACCCGGCGCAGGAGACTTCACTGACGAAGTCAGTTTCGTCTGCCGAGCCTGTTTCACCTGCCATGGCTACTGATTCACCTGCCATGGAGTCTGTGGATTCTGCCTCGGAAACAGGAGAACTCTCTCATATTGTGGCGGCGGACGACGCTTTTTTGAAAGAAAAAGGAATTTTGCTGTATGAGATGTTAGCGGGGGCCGCGGGGCTGATCACGGATTATTCCTCGGTCTATTACGACTACCTGCTGACGGGGAAACCCATTGCCCTCACTCTGGGAGACAGGGAGGAATATTTTTCCCGGTACGGCTGCGCCTTTGACGACGTGACGGAGGGTGTGCGCGGATTCCAGGCGGAGAATTTTGAGGATATTCTCTATTTCGCGCGGACGGTTTCCGCCGGGGAAAATCCGTGGAAAGACGAGCTGGAAGCCATGAAAAAGCGGTATCACAGCCATGCGGACGGCAATTTTTCCGAGAGGCTGTACGAGTACATGGAAAAGCGGTACGGATGGGACGGGGGCGGGAAATAGCGTTCCCGATCAGAGACAAGGAGAACACGGACATGAGAAAATTACTGCGCTATCTGAAAGAATATCGGAAGGAAGTCGTTCTGGCGCCGCTGTTTAAGCTGTTCGAGGCCCTTTTGGAGCTGTTTGTCCCGCTGGTGATGGCGTCCGTCATCGACGTGGGAATCGCGGCGGGGGATTACGGACATATAGGGAAAATGGGCGGCCTGCTGGCGCTCCTGGCGGCGGTGGGGCTGACCGTATCTCTGACGGCCCAATATTTCGCGGCCAAAGCGGCGGTGGGATTTGCGGCCGGTCTCAAACACGATCTCTTTGCCCACATTCAGAAGCTTTCCTTTGGAGATATGGATCAGGTGGGAACTTCTACGATGATCACCCGCATGACCAGCGACGTAAATCAGGTGCAGAACGGGGTGAATCTGGTGCTCCGCTTATTTCTGCGCTCTCCTTTTATCGTATTCGGCGCCATGATCATGGCCTTCACCATCGACGCGGGGGCGGCGCTTGTGTTCGTGGCGGCAATTCCGCTGCTGTCTCTGGTAGTCTTTGGCGTCATGTTTTTCAGCATTCCCCTCTACCGGCAGGTGCAGGCGGCGCTGGACCAGATTTTGTCCCGGACCAGGGAAAATCTCACGGGAGTCCGGGTGCTCCGCGCCTTTGGCAAACAGAGGGAGGAGGAGACAAAATTTTCAGAGGAAAATGAGACGCTGAACCGGATGCAGATGACAGTGGGGCGTCTCTCCGCGCTGATGAATCCGGTCACCTTTCTTATTATAAATGGAGCCATCATCGCCCTGATCTGGATCGGAGCCCTGCGGGTGGATGGCGGGGCGCTGACACAGGGGGAAGTGGTGGCGCTGGTGAACTACATGTCCCAGATTCTGGTGGAGCTTGTGAAACTCGCCAATCTCATTGTCAGCGTGAATAAAGCCGTGGCGTGCGGGAACCGGATTCAGGAGATTTTTGAGAGGGAGCCGGGGCTTCGCGAGCAGACGGACACGCGGCCGTGGGATTGGGACAGCGAGGATTTTCTCGTATTCGACCACGTCTCCCTGACCTATCCGAGAGCGTCGGAGGAATCCCTGAGCAAGATTCATTTTTCCGTGAAGCGGGGGGAGACCGTGGGGATTATCGGGGGCACCGGCTCCGGCAAGACGTCCCTCGTCCATCTGATACCCCGGTTTTACGACTGTACCGGCGGCGAAGTCCGGGTGGGGGGCGTTCCTGTGGAATGCCAGGCCTTGGATGAGCTGCGGAAAAAAATCGGCGTCGTGCTGCAGAAATCGGTGCTGTTTCAGGGGACAATCCGCTCCAACCTGCTGTGGGGAAATCCGGAGGCGGACGACGGGCAGCTGTGGGAAGCCCTGCGGATTGCCCAGGCGGAGGAAATCGTGAAAAAGAAGCCGGGGGGACTGGACGAGCCGGTGGAGCAGGAGGGGCGGAATTTTTCCGGCGGGCAGAGGCAGCGCCTGGCCATTGCCAGGGCGTTAGTGAGAAAGCCGGAGATTTTGATTCTCGACGACAGCGCCTCGGCGCTCGATTACGCCACGGACGCCGCGCTCCGGAAGGCGCTCCGGGAATCCCTGGGAGGCATGACCGTGTTTATCGTGTCCCAGCGGGCGGCCTCCGTGCGCCACGCGGACAAAATCGTGGTGCTGGAGGACGGGGAGATGGCGGGATACGGAACCCATGAGCAGCTGATGCAGGGGTGCGGCGTATACCGCGAAATCTACGAATCCCAGTACGGAAAGGGGGCGCGTTCCCATGAAATATGATTCCGGCGCGGAGAGCAGGACGCAAAAGACACAAAGGAGAGCCAGGCGCGCTCCCGTGAGATATGATTCTGGCGCGGAGAGCCAGATGGATACCGTGAAAAAGGTGCTCCGCTATATAAAAAAATACGGATTTTTTCTGTGCCTGTCCCTGATTCTCGCCGTGGTCACCGTGGCGTTTACCCTGTATATTCCCATTCTCACGGGAGACGCCATCGACTGTATCGTGGCCCGTGGACAGGTGGATTTTGACGCCGTTATGGGCGTCTGCAAAAAGATTGCCCTCTCCATCGCCGTCACCATGTCCGCCCAGTGGATCATGAATGTGTGCAACAATAAGATTACCTACGGCGTGGTAAAGGACATCCGCATGGAGGCATTTTCCCATATTCAGAAACTGCCGCTGAAATTTATCGACAGCCACTCTACCGGGGAGATCGTGAGCCGCGTCATAGCGGACGCCGACCAGTTAGCCGACGGCCTTCTCATGGGATTTACCCAGTTGTTTTCCGGAGTGGTGACGATTTTTGGCACGCTGGTGTTTATGCTGCGCGTCAGCGTGCCCATCGCCCTGGTTGTGGTGGTGGTGACGCCGGTGTCCCTGTTTGTGGCGAGCTTTATCGCGAAGCGGACCTACCAGATGTTCCGGCTCCAGTCCGAGACCCGGGGCGAGCAGACGGCGCTGGTGGAGGAGATGATCGGAAATCAGAAAGTCGTCCAGGCATTTGGCCACGAAAAAGAGGCGCTGGAGCGGTTCGACGAGATTAACGGGCGTCTGCGGGAATACTCCCTGAAAGGGATTTTCTTCTCATCCATCACCAATCCGGCCACCCGGTTCGTCAACAGCCTGGTGTATGCCAGCGTGGGGATTTTCGGGGCGTTTTACGCCCTGCGGGGCGGTATCACCGTGGGAGGGCTCTCCTGCTTCTTAAGCTACGCGAACCAGTACACAAAGCCTTTTAATGAAATATCCGGCGTGGTCACGGAGCTGCAGAATGCCATCGCCTGTGCCGGACGCCTGCTGCGGCTGATTGAGGAGGAACCGGAGGAGCCGGATGCTCCTGAGGCTGTTCGACTGGATGAAATGTCGGGTGCTCAGGGGGATGATTTAGGGGCTGTCCGCTCGGATGGCGCTTCGGGTGTCCGGGGGGATGATTCTGAGGCTGTCCGGCTGGAAAATGCCTGTGGGCAGGTGGAGCTAGAGGATGTGTATTTTGCCTACGAGCCGGATCAGAAACTGATAGAGGATTTTTCATTAAAGGTAGAGCCGGGGCAGCGGGTCGCCATCGTGGGACCCACCGGCTGTGGAAAGACTACGCTGATCAATCTTCTCATGCGCTTTTACGACGTGAATCGGGGGACAATCCGGGTGTCGGGAAAAGACATCCGCCAGATTACGAGAGAGAGCCTGCGGGGAAATTACGGCATGGTGCTGCAGGAAACGTGGCTGAAACGCGGCACAATCCGGGAAAATATTGCCCTGGGGAACCCGGACGCCACGGACGAGCAGATCATAGAGGCGGCGAAGGCCAGCCATGCCCACAGCTTTATAAGGCGTCTGCCGCAGGGGTACGACACGGTCATCGGGGAGGAGAGCCTGTCCGCCGGTCAGAGGCAGCTTCTGTGCATTGCAAGGGTCATGCTCTGTCTTCCGCCCATGCTGATTTTAGATGAGGCCACGTCCTCCATCGACACGCGGACCGAGATGCGCATTCAGCAGGCGTTCGGGAAAATGATGCAGGGGCGGACCAGTTTTATCGTGGCGCACAGGCTCTCAACGATTCAGGAGGCGGACGTGATACTGGTAATGCGTGATGGTTCTGTGGTGGAACAGGGAAATCATGAACAGCTGTTAAAGAAAAATGGATTTTACAGACAATTATTCGAGGCGCAATGGGATTGATCGCCGTTTGAAAATGTAGAATTTTTTGAAATTTTTCAGAGATCGATATTTTTGTAAACTTCATCTTTTTCCTGTTGATCAATGCCTAGGTATCGTTTGGTGATACTGTACGAAGAATGATTGTAGATACTCATGAGGAGGGCCGGCGGGACGCCGTCCTTCCAGGCGTGATACCCAAATGTCTTGCGGAGAGAGTGACAGCTGATGGTGTCCCCCAGCCCGCAGAGATAGGCCGCTCTTTTGATGATGCGGTAGGCCTGGGTCCGGTTGATGGGAGCGTAGGGCGGCTTCTGGCTGGCAAATATGTAGCTGTTGTACTGAAAAGGCTGCAGCGAGAGCCGGTAGGATTCCAGCGCTTCCCTGGAAGAATTGTTGAGAAGCAGCGTGTTCTCCTTTCCTGTCTTCTGCTCCACGACTGTGACATGATGCCGATAGCGGCGTTTTTTCTGATCGTACACGTCTTGCCAGCGCAGGGGCAGCAGGTCGCTGATCCGCAGGGCCGAATTCAGCCCCAGAACGATCAGGGCGTAGTTTCTGGGCTTGTCCTCCACATCCCGATAAAAGTTGCGGAACCGGTGTAATTGCTGCCGGTTCTTGATTGGTGTTGTAGCACTCATGGCATACCCTTCTTTCTTTAAATTTTTTTGGAAATCCCACTGGGAAATTTCACCGGAATTTCCGACGGGAAATCTCATTAGGATTTCCCGTTATCTCCATTGTATCCTAAAAACCGTTAAAATGACATAATGAGACAATATTCAGCAGGCATTAAAAGCGACTTTTTGCGGGCGAGGAAAAGATCGCTTTTCCCGCTTTTTACTCTATCAGAAATTTTCTGTCAGAAAATTTCTGTCATGCGCAGAGAGGGAATCGTGGAGAGGCTCTTTGCAGGGAGAATGTTTTCCCCATTTCATTTTTTGGAATATGGCAGGAGTTTCTTGAATAGGATAATAGAAGATAGCAGAAGTATAGTAGAAAGATGCCGGGAAAAGGCATTTGGACCCCGATATCATGGAAACGGGGGAAAGGGAGCGTTGCGGATGGGGAAGGTGGAGTTCAAGGCGGCGGTTTCGGATGATTTCCGGGGCGTGATCACGCTGGAGATTCAAAACAGGCGTACGGGAAAATCCGGCCGAATCCAGCTGGGCCGAAAGGACTTTTACATCCGGCGCCTGACTATGAAGCCGGGGGAGTATACGCTCTCGGTCCGGGCGGTGTACGGGGGTCGGGAATTTCAGGCGGAGACGGAGCCGGACACGCTGTGTGTGGGGAAGAAGGTTATGTCCCTGGTTCAGATTCGCGTGACGGAGGAGAAAGAGGCAGCAGGGCCGGAGAGGGTTTATTCCGCGGAGACGGGAGGCGGTGGGATTCGCTCTGCGGAGGTAGGGACGGGTGAAATTAATTCTGCCGGGATGGGGTCTGATAAGAGTGGTCATTCTGAAAGGATAACTTCTGGAACGGGAGCAGTGGATGCGGGCGCTGCCGGATTAAACTCTGCCGGGGGACACCTTAACTTGGGATTGTGCCTGGTGTTTCTGCTTGTGACGCTGGCTCTGACCGTGGGGATTCTGGCGTTTCTGATGTCCCAAAGGGCGGAAAA
>CANPZR010000087.1 GCA_947589175.1 uncultured Lachnospiraceae bacterium
TACAACACGCCGCCGGCTTACGGCATCTACATCTGCGGCAAGGTATTTAAGTGGCTCAAGAAGATGGGCGGCCTGGCAGAGATGAAAAAGAGAAATGAGGAGAAGGCAAAGATTCTCTATGATTTCCTGGATTCTTCCAGCCTGTTCAAGGGGACGGTCCGCAAGGAGGACCGCTCGCTGATGAACGTGCCGTTCGTGACCGGAAACGAGGAGCTGGACGCCAAGTTTGTCGCAGAGGCAAAGGCAGCAGGATTTGAGAACCTGAAGGGCCACCGCACGGTGGGCGGCATGAGAGCCAGCATCTATAACGCCATGCCGAAAGAGGGCGTGGAGAAGCTGGTAGAATTTATGAAAAAGTTTGAAGCGGAAAATGAAAGGCATACAATGTGAAAAATCACACTGATGTGCTGATTTTTCACATGGCTATTTGTGCCGGAGCGTCACAAATAGCATGATGGCAGATGAGAAACTGCGTAGCAGATTTCTCATCGCCCCGTCGCGTAAACGCTCCGGAATGGAGATTAATATGGCTATTAAGGTAAATTGTTTAAACCCGATCGCGGAGTGCGGTCTGGATATGCTGGGAGACCAGTATGAGATTACGAAGGATGTCAATGAGGCGCAGGCGATTTTGGTCCGCAGCGCCGTGATGCACGATATGGAGCTGTCCGACAACCTTCTCGCGGTGGCGAGAGCGGGAGCGGGCGTGAACAATATTCCTCTGGACAAATGCGCGGAGAAGGGCATTGTCGTATTTAATACGCCGGGCGCGAACGCCAACGGAGTAAAGGAACTGGTGATTGCGTCCATGCTGCTTGCAGCCAGGGACATCACCGGCGGAATCCAGTGGTGCAGAGAGAATAAAGACAATGAAAATATCGCGAAGGACGCCGAGAAGGCGAAGAAGGCATTTGCCGGAACGGAGATCAAGGGCAAGAAGCTCGGCATCATCGGTCTGGGAGCAATCGGCGTGCTGGTGGCGAACGCCGCCAACCGTCTGGGCATGGACGTGTACGGGTGCGATCCGTATCTGTCCGTGGAGCACGCGCTGAATATGTCCCGCGATGTGACAATGGTAAAATCCAACGACGAGCTGTATGAGATGTGCGATTATATCACCGTGCATGTGCCGCTTCTGGAGTCCACCCGCGGAATGTTCAACAAGTCGGTGTTTGAGAAGATGAAGGACGGCGTCGTGATTCTGAATTTCTCCCGCGACACGCTTGTGAATGAGGCGGATATGAAGGAGGCGCTGGAGTCCGGCAAGGTCGGAAAGTACATTGTGGATTTCCCGAACCCGACGACGGTCAACCTGCCGAACACGATTGTTACGCCTCATCTGGGAGCTTCGACGCAGGAGTCTGAGGACAACTGCGCCAAGATGGCGGTCAGCGAGATTCGGGATTTCTTAGAAAATGGAAATATCCGCAATTCCGTGAATTATCCGAACTGCGACGCGGGCGTGTGCTCGACCGAGGGGCGCATTACCATCGCCCACAAAAATGTGCCGAACATGCTGACGCGCTTTACCGCCCTGTTTGCCAAGGACAACATCAACATTGAGAACATGATGAATAAGAGTCTGGGCAACTTCGCCTACACGATTCTGGACATCTGCTCGGATTCCACCGATGAAGTGGTAAATGAGCTGAAGGCAATGGACGGCGTGATCCGGGTGCGGGTGATTAAGTAATAATTTTGCATCAGGTACGGCGATTGCATTAAATACGGTTATTGCAGCAAGTGTATGCGCATATTTTATGACAATCTGCTAAGTAAAGAAACGGAGAAACTGACAGAGCATGTGGTTTCTCCGTTTTTTATATATCAATTTTTTTTTTTTGAAAGGAGAATTAAAAGATGCCTGTTCGCTGCTCTATGAGGCAGGCAAAGCGCTCCTTTAAACAATCGGAAAGATAGGATTCTTCGCACATATCAAGAAAAGTTTTTTTCATCGAAAGAAGGCGGTCCACTATTTTTTCAGCCAAACTGCGCGAAATATCACATTCATCGGCAAAGACAAAAAAATCCTTTTTGCGAATATTTTTTTTCCTTCCATTTATGGTAAGGGCAAGCTGTTCCGAATCTTCCGGCATGACGACGTTGACCGGGAGGAGGTCGTAGGCCGGGGAAAGCGTATATTGCCCGCTTCCCTCCTCAGTTTCAATGAGAGAGAAGTTTTTTAAGTGCATGTCAGAATTTCCCACAAGAAATGAAAAGACAAGGCGTCGATACAGCTCTGTCATGTCCGGACCGCACTGAAATGAGTACCGTTTTATAATTTTCGCGCATCTCTCGTAGGAGCCCTTGTATTTATCCTGTGTCAGACGCAGGTCAAGCTGGCAGAAGTCCTCCATCGCCAGCATTTTCACCGTATTATTTTCAAAAATGCGATCGATTCTTTTGGTAATATAGGCAAAACAGTCCCCGTTTTTTAAAAGAGCGTGCGGCACCGTGGAAATACCGGCGGCATCCGCCATGCACATCACAAGCTGCTCCGCTTCCGGCATGGACTCAAATTCATCCACCTGAGGCTTGAAAATGTATCCGGCAGGGTAATCAACTAATGTAAGTTTAGAATATTCCTTTTCGGATGACAAATGCAGGGACAGTTTTTTTTGGACGCCCGGAACGGCGGAACCCTTCCGAACTGTTTTTTCGGCAAGGAGAGCCAGAGCGCCGGCGTCCATTTCAATTTCCGGCATATGTTCTGTTCCAAAAAAACGCTCTATGCATGATGTATGCCATCCGTTTTCCGCTGAGGCGTGATTCAGCGGCTTTCCACAGCACAGACAATTCATATATATTCCCCCTGTATGGACACGGCTCCAATCGTATCTTTGCAGGCAACTAACAGTATGCCAAATCGGTCGTTCACATCAATTTTCCAGTTTCGGCTCACAACGTCCAAGAGCCACCCCTCAGGAATCAGCCCGTCAAAAAACGCGAACAGGGTTTTGGAAGTGTAGGGCTGTTCTGACAGCGGCAAGGTTAAAGATACGGCTCTTGCTTTTTCAGATTTTAAATAGTGGTCGTCGTAGACAAAGGAATATCCTTCGTCTGTTTCGTAAAGACTGCCCGCATAAGTATTTCGGACATAGACATAGGCGGTTCGCAGTACATTCATTTTGCTTCTCCTTCCGGGGATGGATGATATCATCATAATATACTTGTCCGGGTATAAAGTCAAGCGGACAATGGCGATTTTCTCGAAGCAGCATTGTGAAAATAAATATTGACGTACCATGCAAATAAAAGTATCATAATAATTAGAACGATTGGAGGAAGGGTGGGAAATAAGCTTGATAGCATATTTTCCGCTCGGAAATGAGGTTTTTATGAATTACGAGGAAGCGAGAAATTATCTGGAGGGCGTGGGAAAATCCGGCATGAATCTGGGGCTGTCCCGGATGCGGGAGCTGTGTCGGAGGCTCGGGAACCCGGAACAGAAATTGTCCTTTATCCATGTGGCGGGAACCAACGGAAAGGGTTCCGTGTCCGCCTATATCAGCAGTGTGCTGGCGGTGAACGGGTATCTGGTGGGGCGGTTTGTCTCACCGGCGGTCTTTCAGTACGAGGAATTTATTCAGTATGAGGAAATCCGGGGAAAGCACATGATTGACCGGGAGCTGTTCGCGCAGACGGCGTCCCGCGTGCGGGACGCCGCGGAGCAGATGAGCGGGGACGGCTGGGAGACGCCCACCCTGTTTGAGCAGCAGACGGCGATGGCGTTTCTTGCCTTTTGTCACTGGCAGTGCCGCGTCGTGGTGCTGGAGGTGGGTTTAGGTGGCAGGGAGGATGCGACCAATGTGGCGGAAAATATTCTGGCGGCGGTCATAACGCCCATTTCTCTTGACCACAGGGGAGTGCTTGGAGACACGATTTCGGAGATCGCGCAGGAAAAGGCGGGAATCATAAAGGGGAGCGCCCCTGTTTTTACCCTGCAGCATGAGCCGGAAGCGCTCTCTGTCATAGAGAGGAGGGCAAAGGAGATGTCCGCCCGGTGCCACGCCATAGCGCCGGAGGAAATCGACGTTCTCCGGTGCGACCTCACCGGCAGTGTTTTTTCTTTCCGCGGTGAGAATTACCGAACCGGCATGATTGGGCCGCACCAGGCGGAAAACGCGGCGCTGGCGGTCCTTTTGTGTCAGGAGCTGTCAGAACTCTGCGGGCCGGATTTTCCGCCGCTCGATGTGGTGCGGATCATGGTGGGAATCCGGGAGACGGCATGGCGGGGGCGGTTTGAGAAAATCAGCGAGAATCCCCTTGTCATTCTGGACGGCGCCCACAACCCGGACGGCGTGCGCGCGATGCTTTTGACGGCGCAGGCCGTGCTGCCCGGACGGACGCTCCACGCGGTCATGGGCGTGTTTGTCGATAAAGATTATGAGAAAATGACCGAGCTGGCGTCGCCCCATTTTGCCGATGTGGTCACGGTCACGCCGCCCGGAGGGCGGGGACTCGACGGGGGAATCCTCGCGGATGCGTGGAGGGAGCAGGGGTGCCCGCTTGCCAGCGCGGCGGCGTCTCCCGAGGAGGCGCTGCAGGAGGCCAAGAGAAGGTGCGCAGCGGGGGACGCGGTGATCGTGTTCGGGAGCCTGTCATTTTTGGGGAGAATTGACGGAAAACGCAATTACTGATTCCCCTTGCTCTGAATCATTTTCCAGATATATTCGGCAAATCCGGACTGGCCTTTGGCGTTCAGGTGGACGCCGTCCTGATAGAACCAGTCCGGATGCTTTTTTCCCTCCTGCGCCCAGGGAATTACCTGCACATTGTCGTATTTTTCCGCTATTTTTGTAATAGATGCGTTCACAGTTTTCTGAATGTCCAGCTTTTTCCCGTAAGCATTGATCCAGTAAATGGTCCGTTCCGTGCCCAGGTATTCAATCAGCGCTTCTCCGGTAGCCGGGTTAAAATTGCCGTTGGTTCCGAGGGAGAGAATGACGGTGTCTCCCAGCTTGTTTTTCCTGTCTAGTTTTTTTGCCACATCCAGGGCCTGATAGACCTGACGGGAGACCTTGGCGTCCACATTGGCCTTCGGTGCGATTTTCAGAAAGGCAGGAGCGGCGCCCAGGAATACGGAGTCCCCGATGACGGTGAGAGAGCGCGGCACGGCCTCTGGTACGGGAGAGGATATAGGTGGCAGCGTATTCTCGGCTGTGGCAGATGGTGAATTTGTAGTTTTGTGAGCCGCCTGCTCGAGAAGGGCCTCGTTGCGCTCTAATTCCGCCTCCAGCTCGCTCTGGTCGGAGTCGGGAGCCTGAATGACGCCGTAACAGCCGATTGCGGAGCATATGAGGATCAGCCACGCAATAATCATTTTAATGGTTCTGTGTTTGTTTTCTTTCATGATTTTCTCCTTTTTTACAATAATGCCAGCACAAGAATCGGGTAGTGCCAGAGGTAGATACCGTAGCTCTTTCGCCCTAACAGGGACAATAGGGGCAGGACGCGCCGTGCCCTTGTGGGTTGCCGCCTTTTTTTCGTGTTCTGCGCGGTATCTATTGCCGGGACGATTTCCAAACGTTCTGCGATATAGACCGCGCAGGCGAAAAACAGGCTGATAAAGAACATGCCGCCCTGGTACAGCAGAGGGGACTGTCCGTCCACAGTGAGAAACAGGACGGTGACCACGACCAGGAAGAGGGAGGAGAGGAGTGTTCTGATCTGCGTGTGTCCGAATGTATTGCCGCCGGCGAAAACGCCGATGTCAGAAACGGAGCTGCTCCCAAACCATGAACTGTCGCCGGATAATGGCCTGCCTTTTGATGACGCGCCATGTTCTGAAACTAACGCCCCTAAAAAGATGCCGATAAACAGGGAAAACGCCATCGTGTCGGTGCCGTAGTAGACGCGGGACGGATCCTCTCCCGGCGTGTATAGAAAAAACATTTTTCCTGCTGATAACAGCGCCAGCAGCGGAAAGACGAAGCACAGCTTTTTCTCGTCCAGGCGGACGGAGGCCTTTTTGTATAGGAGAAACAAAAAGGGCCAGAGCAGGTAGAACTGGATTTCTACGGCCAGAAACCACAGGTGGGTAAAGGGCGAGGAACAGGCCAGCCGGGAAAAGTAGGAGGCCTTTTTCGCAATCTGCCACCAGTTGTCGTATCCTAAGAAGATGCCGCATAGTTCCTGACGGAGTCCGATCAGGAGCTCGCTCTTAGTCAGAGTCAGAAAGCAGCACACCATCATGACCATGACAAAAAGGGACGGCATGATTTTCCGAAAACGCCTGCTATAATAAGCCCCGATGCGAAAGCTCCCCCGCTTCCAGTCCCTCTCGCCGGTCATGAACATCAGATAGCCGGACAGTACGAAAAATAGCGGTACTCCCAGAAATCCGCCCCGGAACACGGTGGGGAATACATGATATAGGACGATTCCTGTGATGCCGATTCCCCGCAGGGCATCCAGGCCCGTTTTCTTTTGCGCGTTGTTTTCCATGACAACCCCTCCGATATTACAATGTAAACCAATTATAAAACGACGGGTTTATTATGTCAACCTATTTTTCGGGATTTCGATAAAAATTTTTGGGTTCGATTTTGATTTCGTGGGATGTAGTCGGAGTGGGAATAGGAATATGTGGGGAATATTTCTGTTATTTGTGTTGATACGTTTGCGCCTTTTTAGTATAATTATAAAAGAGTAAAATTGCTTTTGAGTCAGAGAATGGTGCCGTGGGTTTGTTTGATAAAATAAAGGGAGGCGCAGATGATGGGAAATATTATGAAAGAATATCCATTTAAAAGAAGTTTTTATTATGAAGCAGAAAAAGCAATAAAAAGAAATTCTATGATTTTTATACTGGGAACAAGAAAGTGTGGGAAAACAGTATGTATGCGGCAGTTAAAGGATGCGTTTGCAAATTCTGTTTATGTTGATATGAAAACAGATTTTAAAAGTGATGAAGAACGAGAAAATTTCATGTTTCAAGTTTTTAAAGATATATCAGATAATAAAAATGTTGTTTATCTGATTGATGAGGCCACCTATATGCCGCTTCCTGATAAAGAAATCGCGAAAGCGGCAAGTGAGTTCAGTGAATATGATAATAAGAATACAAAAATAGTTTTTTCAGGAAGTCAGTCAAAAGCCCTGGAATTTTGGGGACATATTGCCTGTGGCGGAAATGCGGTATTTATAAGGACAGGTTTTTTGAGTTATCCGGAGTGGCTTGCCTATAAGGGCATAACGGAGGTATCAGAAAAGACATATATTGATTTTATTCTTAATACAAGACAATTTTATAAAAATTTTGAAGGAACAAAGGAGTACTTGCAGGGGTGTCTGGATGAAACTGTTATATCAAACAGAAAAGCAATAGAGTATATTGTTGGTAATTCCGTTGATGAGCTGGATGTTGAGATGCTTTTGGATGTTCTCTATGCTTCTCTTGTGAAACTTCATAATCATACAAATTATGAAAGCTTTGCAAATGAAAACCTATTTGTTACTATGCTTGATTATTATTTTAAGAAAGAACTTTCGGAAACTACTATAAACGAGAAAAAGGAACGCGTTTCTGCCATCCTTGGCGGGCGCTATAAAAAATTCAAGGCCATGTCTGCGTATGATTGTAAAGAGGCTATGCGTTTTTTGTCAAACTGTGGCTTGACTACACTGACATATGTCTCTGATAATTTGAAGGTCGATCCGTATATTGCAGGCAAATTTTTAAAAGAATCAAATGAATTATATCGCAAACCACAGGTTTTTGCAGCGTTCAATCTGACAATCAATTATCCTATGTTTTTTATTGATCTGGCGGAATGTGTTCTGCAGGATAAGATGGCAGATGAACTGCCAAGAGATCTTCTCGGAAGCATTGTTGAATGTCATATAAGGAGCCTGCTTCCGTCTGACGGTGCCTTTGAGTATCTTAACGAAGAAGGCATGAAAATAGATTATATTTCTGTTGAGGGAAAAGCGTTGGAGATATCGGTTTCAAACAAACGCATGAGAGAGGTTAATCTGAAAATTCTTCCTGATGAATATGAGAAAGTGCTTCTCACTAAGAATATGGCTGATACGACCGATGGGATAAAACGGATTCCATATTATCAGTTTATTTATGATCATTCTGAAGGAAAGGAACTTGTTGAAAAATTAAAGGGATAAGGAATATATGGAAAGCTGACGTGTTAGTTGCATGGCAGTAGAATCAAATGAAAAGAAGTTTATATATGAAACAAGGGAGGCCAGAGACGGCTTCCCTTGTTTCAGACTGTAGACAAAAAGCGGCCATTAGGATACAAACCCTAATGTCGATTGTCTCTGTTTGGCAGCGGAAATCCAGAAATCGCCTAGAGAGGTCTTATAACCGGCCTGTGCCACCGCATGTGCCGCACCGGCCGCTTCCGCCGCAGCGCTTACACATTTTGCTTCCATGACAGGCTGTGCATGTCACCCAGCCGGAGCCGCCCTGTCCGTAAGTAGGAACTGACCTGCCGCCTTTTCCATTACAGGTAGGGCATAATCTGGCTCCCTTACAATAATTGCATCTGCCGGTGCCGTAACATGCCGTACACGTTCTGTTTCCGACGCTCGGAGTGGAGCTTGGCGTATCAGACGGATTGGCAGAGGACGATGAGCCCTTAACTTTTACGGTTTTAGTCGCCGTCTGGTATTTTTTCTTGGATGCCTTGATTGTAATTTTGGTTCCCTTTTTCAAGGCGGAGGTTTTCAGGGAAAATTTCTTTCCTGTCACTTTTGCTTTTTTATATTTTTTACTTCCCACTTTTATTTTTACAGTTGCTTTTGACACAGATACGCTTCCAGTGATTTTTTTACTTCCCTGCTTTGCTGTGACAGAGTTAATTTTGATTTTTTTCTTTTTGGTAGTTTGGCTGCCTGATGGAACGTCAGAGTCATCGTCGGAACTGTTTTCATAATCATCCGTATCATTATCGTTGCTGCTATTACTATCATTACTGTTATTATTGTTACTACTATTGCTACTGTTGTTTGCATTGTTATCATCTGGCTTGGTTTCTGGCAGCGTAATTGCGACCGGATCCGAGTATTCGTATTTGTACTGGAGAGTGTTCATGTCCACACACTGGAATTCAATGCGATAATATTTGGTGCCGCCCTCTTTTGGCGTATATTTCATTGTATTCACTGATGTCTGGCTGACACTGAACAATGCTGCCGTTGTGTCCTTGTAAGATCCGTTTTCTGTGTCGCTGACCTGGAGCATCGCGTACACGAACAGCCCTGAAGGGACAGCGGAATAGTCAAAGGAAGCGACTACGGTATCCCCTTCCAGATAAATACTAACGGATGAATCCGTGTCCTGGCTCTCCGCAAAAGCATCCGCGGAAAAGCTCATATCCAGCAAAAGCGCGGATATCAGCAATAAGGCCAGACATTTCCACCATTTCTTTTTTCTTTTCATAATAATTTCTCCTTTCGTGTATGAATTTTTTTCTATTATACAATATCGTCCTGGAAAATTGGTGTGCTGGCTGCACAATAATTCAAAAAATTTTTTTTATTTTGATTTTTATTTCATGGGATATAGTCGGAGTGGGAATGGATAATTGTATCACAGTTATAATGAAAAAA